>JAURHQ010000282.1 GCA_030833185.1 Gammaproteobacteria bacterium
ATGCGCGTAAGCGAATGCGAATCCATCCCGCCCGGTGGCGACGCTTTAGCGGGTTTTTTTATTGGCGGAGAGGGCGGGTAGCGAGAGAAGCCGCCGGTCTGGCTGGTCGCGGTCATCCGGCAACCCTGCCGTGAGCTGCCGTCCCGAACTGCTGGCACTTAACGCCAATTCAGAGGCAATTTTCCACTGTCGGCGAGCGCCTTCTGGCTACACTAGCCGGCTAGCCCCATCGAGCCATTGCCATGTCGCCGAAGTTTCATTTCATTTCCGGGCTGCCACGCTCGGGATCCACGCTGCTGGCGGCCATTCTTCGGCAGAACCCGCGCTTTCAGGCCGGCATGACGAGTCCGGTGGGGAGCTTTGTGAACGCCCTGCTGACGCAAGTGAGTGCGAACAGCGAGTTCGCCAATCAGGTCGACCAGCATCAACGCAAGAATTTGCTCAGCGGACTCTTCCGTTCCTATTACGAGCAGGACGCGGAGAAGTCGGTAATTTTCGATACCAACCGCATGTGGTGCGCCAAATTACCCTTGCTGCTGGATCTCTTTCCGGAGGCCAAAGTCATTGCCTGTGCGCGCAATGTGGCCTGGGTTATGGACAGCATCGAGCGCCTCTATCGAAGTAATCCCTACGAGCAAACCAGAATCTTTGGCGCCAATCCGGCTCGCACCACGGTATATCAGCGCCTCGAAGGCTTGGCCCAGCACGAGCAACTGGTGGGTTTTGCCTGGGCGGCGCTGCGTGAAGCCTTTTACGGCGAGCACGCAAAATCGCTGCTGGTCATCGACTACGACCTGCTGACGCAAGCGCCGCAAAAAGTTATCGGGCTCTTGTATGACTTCATCGGTGAACCGCACTTTGCGCATGACTTCGAGCACGTGGAATACGACGCGCCCGACTTCGACCTGCCGCTGGGTGTGCCCGGCCTGCACCGCGTGAAGCCCAAGGTGGCCTTCACCGCGCGACGTGCGGTAATTCCGCCGGACCTCTTCGATAAATACTCAAAAATGACGTTCTGGACAGATCCCGCAGGCAGTGCCGCTAACGTCATCGCCCCTAAACCGTCGCCGCAGGATTCTTGACCATGACCCAGCTTGAAAACGCCATTGATCTGGCGATTGCCATCGGCGACTACGACCCGCTAGCGACCGCAGCCACCAGCATCGATACCAGTGCGCTGGCCATCCTGCGCGACCCGCTGCTGGGGAACACGCCAAGCAGCCGCACCGAGCTGGTATTCATCGAAAGCAACGTCGCCGACATCGCCGCGTTGGTGGCTGGCATTGGCGCGGGGCGTGAGGTTTACCTGCTGGACGCGACACGGGATGGCCTGGCGCAAATTGCCTCGGTGTTGGCAGGTCGCAGCGGCATTGACGCGCTGCATCTGGTGACTCACGGCGGCGCGGGCCGGGTGAATTTGGGCGCGCTGCTGCTGGATAGCGCGTCGCTGGCAGCCCACGCTGGTGAACTGGCAGTCATACGCGAAAGCCTGAACGCCACCGCAGATGTGCTGCTCTACGGTTGCGACATCGCGGCCGGAGCCGAAGGCGCGGCGTTTATCCACCAACTCGCGCTGGTGAGCGGCGCGGATGTCGCCGCATCAGACGATAAAACCGGCGCTAGCGCGAGCGGCGGGGACTGGGACCTTGAAGTGGTCCACGGCAGCGTTGAGGCCAGTGCGGCGGTGAGCGGTGAGCTGAGCGCGCTTTATGCGCAGGTGCTGAGCATCCCGAGTGTCACGGTGAGTTTTGATAACTCGGGCAATTTCGTGAGCCGCGGTGGGCAAAGCAGCGCGACCGACGATGTGACCTACCGGGTAAATGGCAACGCGGCCTATGTGCTGAAAATCGACGGCGCGAACCAGCCGGTCTATGGCAACAGTGCGGTGTACGTGGACTACCCCGCATCGGGCAGCGAAACGAGCGCTACATTTTCTTTCAACGCAGGTCAGCAGTTCAGTATTTCGGCTCTGGACGTCGCGAATCTCTTCAGCGGTGGGGCGCAATCGCTGGTGTTCAAGGGCTATAGCAGCAGCAATACCCTGATCTCGACCTCCAGTGGCACCACCACCGGCACCAGCATCTTCTCAACGATCTCGCTAACGGGCATGACCAACATCACCCGGCTGGTGATGACCGCGCAGAGCGGCAACCTGAAACAGCTGGCCTTAGACAATCTGGCCCTGACCGATATTCAGCCCGTCCCTGCCACCATCACCAGCGCCACCTACGACGCGGGCACTGGTGTTCTGTCGGTGACCGCGACCGGGATGACGACCGGCGACAGCATCGACACGACCAAGCTGACGCTGACCGGCCGCGGTGGCGTGACCTATACGCTCACCTCCACCAGCACCACGGCAACCAGCGCAACGGCTTTCTCCGTTACCTTGAACGCGACCGACAAACTCAACGTCAACAGCCTGCTGAACCGGGCAGGTACCTCCGCGGCCGACGGCACGACCTTCAACCTCGCCGCTGCTGCCAGCTGGGATGCCACCAACGGCGCCAGCGCCGATTTGACTGGCAACGCCGTAACCGTTTCCAACGTCCCCGTCCCGACGATCACCAGTGCGACTTACAACGCGAATACGGGGGTGCTGGTAGTCACCGGGACCAATTTTCTAAAGCTCAACGGCGGCCTCAACGACATCGATGTCTCGAAGCTCTCAATAGTCGGGGAGGGCGGCTTCTCCTACGCGTTGACGGCGGCCAACGTGGAAATCACCAGCGCCACGTCCTTCACCATCACGCTAACCAACGCCGACAAGCCAACGCTCAATCAGTACATCAACAAGAACGGTACCAGCTCGACCGGGGGCACTACCTACAATCTGCTTGCCGCCGAAGATTGGGCCGCGGGCGCGGACAGCGCCGTCACCGTGGCGGACCTCAGCAATAACGGCATTACCGTGTCCGGCGTGGCGACGCCGAGCATTAGCAGTGCGACCTATAACGCCGGCACAGGCACGCTGGTGGTCACCGGCCAGCAGTTTTTCAAGCTGGCCGGCGCCACCAATGACATTGATGTCACCAAACTCACCATCACGGGTGAAGGCGGTAGCAGCTACACGCTGACCAGTTCAGGCGTCGAAATCGACAACCAGACCCAGTTCACCGTCACGCTGAATGCGGCCGATCTGGCGGCCTTGAATCAGATTTTGAACAGCGCAGGCAGCAGCTCTACCGGCGGTACCAGCTATAACCTCGCGGCTGCGGAGGACTGGGCCGCCGGCGCAGACGGCGCGGTGACGGTGGTCGACGCCAGCGGCAACGGCCTCACGGTGTCAAACATCACGGCGCCTGCCATCAGCAGCGCAACGTACGATGTGGTCACCGGCATCCTGCTGGTGACAGGCACCAATTTCGTTAAAAGCGCTGGTGCCAGCAACGACATCGATGTATCGAAGCTATCGCTGCAGGGTGGCAACGGCGGCAGCTATACCCTGACTACAGCGAATGTAGAGATCACCGACGGTACGCACTTCACCGTCACGCTGAGCCCCACCGACGTGGCGGCGGTGAACCAGTTGCTGAACCAGAACGGCACGAGTTCGGCCGCCGGCACGACCTACGCGCTGGCCGCAGCGGAAGACTGGGCTGCCGGCGCTGCCGGCGCGGTCACGGTGGCTGACCTCGGCGGGAACGGCGTCACGGTTTCGAATGTCACC
>JAURHQ010000283.1 GCA_030833185.1 Gammaproteobacteria bacterium
TTGAGAAATTAACTGCAATTTGTAAAGAAAGTGAAACTATTAATGCCAAACTAGCGTTTATCCAATTTATTGATGGCGCAAATGATGTCCCAACCAAAACTGGTGCGACTGCTGCTGGAAAATCTGGGCTGTCGGGTCACGCTGGCGGGCAACGGGCAGGAAGCCATCGATACCTTCACGGGCACACCGTTGGACGAACTTTACGATCCTTTCGACGCCATCCTGATGGATATCCAGATGCCCATCGTAGACGGCTTCGCCGCGACTGCGGCGATACGCACCTACGAAAGTGAGTTCGTGCTGACCAAGCGCATTCCCATCATTGCGCTGACCGCGAACGCGCTGGAAGGCGACCGCGAGCGCTGTCTGGATGCCCAGATGGACGATTACCTCGCCAAGCCGTTCTCGCAGCGACAGCTCGCCACCACACTCTCGAACTGGCTGGCGCCTGTTAATACGGGCGAAACGCAGGAAGTGCCCTACCTGCCCTCGCTGGACCAGACTCAGGAGTTACCCCTTCCACCGGCGCAAATGAGCCCGCTTGATCAGGCCGCGCTGGCCAGAATCTCAGCCCTCCAGCGACCAGACAAACCCTCGGTGCTGGGGCGGGTCATCGATCTCTATCTGAACGCCGCGCCCACGCTGGTCGCGCAGATCCGCGATGCGGTAGAGAGTTGGAACCCGGGGCAGCTGGAACACGCCGCGCACAGTCTTAAATCGAGCAGTGCCAATCTGGGCGCCCAGGAAGTGGTCGAACTGTGCCGCGAACTGGAATTAATGGGTCGCGAGCAGCGCGTGGAAAACGCGAAGCCGACGTTTCAGGCCTTGCAAACGGCGTTTATCGCCGCGGCCGCGGCGCTGGACGCCGAACGGGCGAAGCTGCTGCCGCCGGTTGCCAGCGCTTAAGTCCGGATAAACGCCGCCACCGCAGGGTCGGCGCAAAGCTCGCCCATGGTTTCGGCGTCGGGCAACTGGGGCCGATCGCGCACGGCGTTGACCATGCACAGAAAACCCAGCGGCTCGTCGGTATCGGCTCGAAACTGATGCCAAGCCAGCGCCGGGACTTCCACCAAATCGTGCAGCTCAACGGCAAAGACCTGCCCGCCGACCAGCGCCCGCCCTCGCCCTTTCAGGACCATCACGGCATGCACGTGCTCGTGTCGCTCCAGCGTGCTGTGACCGCCGGGCGCGACTTCGAAATACCGCAACTGACAGCCTAAGGCCGCGTGCTCGAACAGCACCTGCCGCGTAACGTCGCGAAACGGCGCCGCGCCGTCCTGTTTGTAGGCCAGCACCGGTACCTCGTCCCATAAGCCTGCGGCACGCTGCCGCCGATGAATGTGCTCGCTCATTGCTGCAACTCCTGGCGGCCGGCACTGGCGACCGCGTTGACAAATTCCCGGCTGCGTTGGAATAGCGCCGTGCCTGCCGTCAGCAGGGCGCCGCCAATCAGCAGGATGGTGTCGGGCCCATAGACGTTCAGCATTTCCGGCACCCGGGCGACGCTCATGCCGCCGGCCGGCACGGGAGCAATCGGCGCCAGCCTGCCCCAAGGCTCACGCGCAGCCTGCGCGAGCGCCAAACAGGTCTCCGGGCTATAGCTGAAGCGTCCGCCGTAATTGGGAAAAATCGTGGCGTCGGCGCCAAACAGACGAAACAGGCGGCCCAGCAACAACGGCGGCGCAATCCGCGCCGCGCCGGCCAGCGCGGGGTGGGCGATCAGCGCGAAGTCCGTGGCGTCTTGTGCAATGTCGTGAAAGACAGGAAGGCCCAGCAACATGGGACAGGCCAGCAGGATGCCGACCCCCTCGTCGCGCGCAATCCGCAACTGCTCCGCCAGCTGGCGCGGGCTGCCGGAAATCGACGGGGCATACACGCTATGGCCGCCGGTGGCGGCGTTGGCCGCCCGCAGTTCGCGTTGGCAGGCACGCACCCGTGCCGCGAACGGGGCATACCGCTGATTGGCGATGCCGTGGTCGTCCTTGATGATGTCGATGCCGGCGCGGGCAAAGCTGCCACACAGCGCGCCGAGCGCCTCGGCGCTCAGCCCCTGCGGCTTGAGCGCGGTCATGGTCAGCGCGCGATGTTCCGCTTGCACGAGGCGGCGCAAGCCCGGCAAGCCGTAGCGTGGGCCGGCAAAGGCGTCGCAAGTCGCGGGCGGCAATTCCACGTCCACGAGTTGCACGTCTTCCTGCAGGGAACAGTTTCCAAACAGCATGTTCATCAACTGTCCGGGTTCCGGGCCGATGGTGGCTTCTGCGATGCCCAGCGTGACCGCGAAACGGCCGGGCGCCAGCGGTCTGATGTTTTCAACGCGGGCCAGAATCTCGTCCCGGACGTAGGCGTCGGTAATTGCAGCGGGTGGCATCTCGACGCTTTGCTCGGCGGCCAGCGCTTCGGCACGGGCCTCGATCGCGCTGCTGTCGGCATCGAGGTGATAGACGGCTTGGATACGACTCATCCCCGCATTGTAGCCGGCCCGATGGTTCATTCGCGATTCAGCGCAGCGCGCCCAGAGTCAGGTCCGCACCGGGCCTTCCGATCGGCGGGACGCCCGCGTTGTCTTCAGGAGCAATCGCATGACTGCATCTGTGCATATGAACCCCGTCTGGCGCCGTCCTCTCGCTGGCGTCGTCATCGCGCTCGCGCTGTGCGTCAGCACCGCGGCGCATGCCGACCGTTACTGGCATCACGGTTACGGGCAGGCTTACGGCCACGAGCGGCACCACTGGCGTGACGGCGGCCCCCGGGTCGTTCAGCCCTACTACTACGCGCCCGCGCCGGCCTATGTGGTGCCGCCCCCGGTGTATGTGGCGCCGAGCTATCCGGTCTACCCGGCGCCACCGGTTTACTACAGCCCGCCGGCCTACTACAGCGCACCGGTCTACGGCGGTACGGTGTACTCCCAGACCTATCCCTACGATCGCCCCTACTACCGTGGCGGCGGCTACGCGAACGGTGAGCGCCTGTTGCCACGGGCGGTGCTGGGTGCGGCCGGTGGGCTACTTGGATCGCAAATCGGGCACGGCGACGGTCGCGCGGCCGCCACCGCCGCCGGCGCGATTGCGGGCTGGGTGTTGGGCGGCAATCTGGCCGACTGAGGCGGCGGGCGCCTCGCGCAGGTCGCGCGGCGCGACGCCGAACCAGCGACGGAAGGCGCGGCTGAAGTTGGCGGGATCGCGATAGCCCAGCGCTGCTGCGATATCGCCAAGCTTGCGGTCGCGCTCGGCGAGCAGTTCGCTTGCGCGCTCGCGCCGAATCTCATCCACCAGACGCTGATAGCTGAACCCGGCATCGGCCAACCGCCGATGGAGCGTGCGGACCGACATGTGCAGGCGACGCGCGGCCTGTTGCACGGTGGGTGGCGTGCGCTCGCCGTGGTCAGCGTCAAAACATGCGTTACCAACCAAATGCCATGCCGATGCCGCCGATGCCCTCCGAGGCGGCGCCCATCAACCCGATGGTCATTCTTGCCTCGCAACTCTCTGCGGCTGCGCCTGATCAGCAACGTATGATCCTCGGTGAGGCGCTCTACCCGCTCGTTGAGAACAAGGAAGCTGCCAATGCCGCCAAGATTACTGGCATGTTGCTCGAAATGGATCAATCTGAAGTTCTCCACTTGATTGAATCTCCGGATGCCCTCGCCGCCAAGGTCGCTGAAGCGATGG
>JAURHQ010000284.1 GCA_030833185.1 Gammaproteobacteria bacterium
GCTCAGCACGGCGCCGGCTTCGAGCGGCCGCGCGCCTGCGCGCAGCGCGCGGGTGAAGAAATCGTTGAAGCAGGCGTAGCTTGCCGGGTCGCTGCGTTCCGCCTCACCCAAATTGACGTCGTAGATGCGGCAGAAGGCGCGGATGGCCGCTGGTGTCAGACCGGGCACGGTCTGGCGGGTCAGCCAGCGTACCAGCAGGGACAAGCCGCGCTGCGGCAGCAGATGCTGGGGCATGACCAGCAGTTGATCGACCAGATTCATCGCGAGGACGGCGCCTCCTCGAGCACCGGCGCGCTCAATTGCGCGGCCTGACCGTTACAGTTGAATTGGAGCGTCACGGCTGCACCGGCCGCGATGGGGCCGGTGGCTTGCATCAACATCAGATGCAGCCCGCCCGGCGTCAGCGCCTCGCGGCCACCGGCGGGCAGGCTCAGCTGACTGCGGTGGCGCATCTCGGCGCGGTCACCCGTGAGCACGGTTTCGTGCAGCATGACGTGGGCAAAAGCGGGGCTGCTCCAGCCGTCCAGCACCAAGGGGGTCGAGCCCTCGTTACGCAGCGTGAAATAGGCGGCGGTGCCGCGCGCGCCGGGTGGGGGCTCGCGGATCCATGCCTCCCCGATCACCAGTCCGGGGCAGGCGAGTGCCGGGGTCATCGGCAACAGCAAGGCCAGCAGGGCGAGCAGGCGGCTCATTGGGCACCCCGGAAGGCGGTGATGGCGCGGAAGCCTTCGTCCAGCATGGCGGCGCTGTGCGGCAGACCAAACTTGCCGATCACCCGCAGTTTGGGGTCGATGAGGAAAATGGACGAGGTGTGGTCGATCGAGTAGCCGCCGCTGCCATCCTCGACCTTGGCCCGGATCACGCCCAGCGGGACGGTCACCGCATCGAGCGCGGCGTCGTCGCCGGTGGCGGCCAGAAAGCGGGTGTCAAAATGCTGCACGTACTGGGCAAGCTGTGCCGGCGTGTCGCGCGCGGGGTCTAGCGAAATGAACAGCACCTGCCCCTGCGCACGGAACGGTGGGTAGTCGGCCAGCCGGGCCACGGTTTGTTTGAGCACGGCCAGCGTCGTCGGGCAGACGTCGGGGCAGTTGGTGAAGCCGAAGAACAACAGCGTCCAGCGGCCTTCCAGCGTGTGCTGGTCGATGGGCTTGCCCGCGCTGCCCTGCAGGCTGAAGTTGGCCAGCACCGGCGGGTCGGGCCAGAGCAGGCCCGGGATGTCGGGCGCTTTGCTGCCTCGGGTGGCGGCGAAGATGAGACCCGCGCTGACGGCGACGAAGCCGACAAGGACGAGCAGGGCGGTGGCGGACGAGGCTTTTGGGGAGGCTTGCATGAGGCGGATTATAGCCAGAGCAGAGGCCCCGCCGGTTGACTGCGTAAGGGCAGCGCGCCGCGAGCCTGCTAGACTCCACCTCGCTTGCTTCCAAGCATCAAGAGCACGGCGCACCGGCCTTTATGAATCATCCCGCGACGCCCCAGAAAATGGGCAAATACGAACTGCGCCGCGAAGTCGGCCGCGGCAGTATGGGCGTGGTCTATGAAGCCTTCGACCCCTACATCGGGCGGCTGGTGGCGGTGAAGGTGGCGATCGCGGACGCGCTGCGCCAGCCCGACTCCGGCGAGCGCTTCCGGAAGATGTTTTTCAACGAGGCGCATACCGCAGGCATGCTGCGGCATCCCAACATCCTCGATATTTTCGACGCCGGCGTCGACCGCGAAAAATGCTACATCGTGATGGAGCTGATCGAAGGCGCCGACACCCTGAAAAGCTACTGCCGGCCGGACAACCTGCTGCCGCTCAATCAGGTGGCGGAGATTCTGTTCCGCTGCGCGAAGGCGCTGGACTATGCGCATCGGCAGGGCGTGATTCATCGCGACATCAAGCCGTCCAATCTTCTGCTTACGCGCAATCTGGACGTAAAAATTGCGGACTTCAGCATCGCCCACATCAACCGCACGGACCTGTCCACCACCATGCCGCTCGGCTTCGTCGGTTCGCCGCGCTACATGTCGCCAGAGCAAATTCAGGAAGACCTGATCACCAGCCAGACCGACCTGTTCTCGCTGGGCGTGGTGGCCTACGAACTGCTGACCGGCAAGCACCCGTTTGGCGCCGAGAGTTTCTCGCGGCTCATCCATCGCGTGGTCAACGAAGAACCCACCCCGCTGGCGAGCCACCGGCCGGACCTGCCGCCAGTGGTGCAGCGCTTTGTGCAAAAGGCGCTGGAAAAGCAGCCCGAACGACGCTATCGCAGCGGGCTCGACATGGCGTCGGATCTCAGCATGGCCTTTTCGCACCTGCAGCGGCCGCAGGAAGATATTCCGGCGCGGGAGAAGTTTGAGTACATCAAGGGCCTGCACTTCTTCCGCGGGTTTACCGATGCCGAAATGTGGGAAATCGTGCGCGCCAGCGTGTGGATGGAAGTGGCGCAGGGCGATGCGGTGATCGTTGAAGGTCAGCTGGACGACGCGCTGTATCTCATCACCGCCGGCGAGGCCACCGTCACCAAAGCAACCAAGGTGCTGCACCATCTGGTGCCCGGCGACTGCTTCGGCGAAATGGCGTTTCTGCGCAAGGTCAACCGCAGCGCCACCGTCACCGCCGAGACGCCCCTGTCGCTGATGAAGCTCAACTCATCGCTGATGGAGCAGGTGGCGCCGGCCTGCCAGCTGCGCTTCTACCGCATTTTCAGCGCCGTGCTGATCGACCGCCTGATCGCCGCCAACGACAACCTCGTTCAGCTCTAGCCGCCGCGGGCGGCCAGATAGCGTTGCAGCAGGTCGCGGGTCGAGGCGTCGTGCGCCGGGCTGGCCGCGCCGGCCGCCATTTCGGCCAGCAGCGTGGCCGCCAACTGCTTGCCCAGCTCCACGCCCCACTGGTCAAAGGAGTTGATGTTCCACAGCACACCCTGCACGAAGGTCTTGTGCTCGTAGAGCGCGAGCAAGGCCCCCAGCGTTTGCGGCGTGAGCGCCGTCATGCTCAGCAGGCTGCTGGGCTGATTGCCCGGCTGTTCACGATGCAGCGCGAGGGTGGGATCGGGGTTGTCCGCCAGCGAGGCGGCGCGTGAGCGACCCACCATCAGGGCTTCGGCCTGCGCCAGACAGTTGGCCACCAGCATGTCGTGGTGCGCGGGCGGTGAACGCGGATGGCTGAGCGGCAGGATGAAGTCGACCGGGATCCGGCGCGTGCCCTGATGCAGCAGCTGGAAAAACGCGTGCTGCACGTTGGTGCCCACGCCGCCCCACACCACCGGTGCGGTGTGGCCGCTGACCGGCTGGCTGTCCAGGGTAATCCGCTTGCCGTTGCTTTCCATTTCCAGCTGCTGTAGCCAGGGCGGGAACAGCGTCAGGCGCTCGTCGTAGGGCACCAGCGCCTGCGTCTCGGCGCCCAGTGCGTCGCTGTTCCACAGGCCGATCAGCGCTAGCAACACCGGCATATTGGCGGCCAGCGGGCTGTCCCTGAAGTGCTGATCCATCGCCCGTGCGCCGGCCAGCAGATCACGAAACGCCGCGCTGCCCACGGCCAGCGCAATCGGCAGGCCAATGGCCGACCACAGCGAGTAGCGCCCGCCCACCCAGTCCCACATGGGCAGCACGTTGTCGGCTGCGATGCCGA
>JAURHQ010000285.1 GCA_030833185.1 Gammaproteobacteria bacterium
TGCTGTCGGGAGAGACCATGACCGACAAGACCCTCGCGCATGCCCGCGAATTGCTGGCCGGCTAATAAGGTCGTGCGCGCTAGGTCTGGCGCGGGGGCTTCGCCTTGCGGACGTACAGCACCAGGCTGTGGCCTTCCAGTTCATAGCCGTGCGCGGCGGCAATTTCATGCTGGCGACGCTCGATTTCGGCGTCCATGAACTCCAGCACCTCACCATTGTCCAGACAGACCATGTGGTCGTGGTGCTCGCCCCGGTCCATCTCGAACACGGCGTGGGAGCCATCAAAGTTGTGACGTTGGACGATACCAACCGACTCGAACTGGGTCAGCACGCGGTACACCGTGGCCAGGCCCACATCGTCACCCGCCTCCAGCAAGGCGCGGTAGACGTCTTCGGCACTCAGGTGCCGGTCGGCGTTATGCTCCAGAATCTCGAGGATTCTGAGGCGGGGCAATGTGGCCTTAAGGCCGGCTTTCCGGAGTCCGAAGGTATCCACTCAAGCGTTCCTTTTCCTGCCAGGGGTTGTCTGGTCAGCGTGGCGGCATGGGCTATACTGCGGCCCCTTGCCCATCGGGCCTTGCACAACCCGCCCCGACCTTTGTTTCGGCCGGCGGCCGACCCAGCGAATAGTAGCACTCTGAATGGCGGCGGAACCCTCACCCGGCCGACGCCCAAGGCAATGAAAACCGCATGAAGTTTCGCCCGCTCGCCCTGTGCCTCTGCACCCTCGCCGTTCTGGCCGGGTGCGCTACGCCCAAGCAACTCACCGAGAGCGGCCGCTGGTCCATTGGCCATCGTGTGGATGTGCAGCAGGGCAACGTCATCACCCAGGAAATGCTGGCCCAGCTTCAGCCGGGCATGGACAAGAAAAAGGTCGGCCTGATCATGGGCGCGCCCATCATTCAGGACACTTTCCATAAAGACCGCTGGGACTACATCTACACCTTCCAGAAGGGCCGCAAGCAGCCGCGCAAACGCCACGTCGTGTTGATGTTCAAGGACAACAAGCTGGTAGAGGTCAGCGGTGATGTGACGGCCGCAGAAGGGCCAATCAAGGTCGACATGCGGCAGGACGCGCAGGTTGAGGTACCGCCCCGGCCAAAACCCAATGTGGTCTATCGGGCGATGAACGCCATGCCGTTTATTGGCGAGAAACCACGCGTCGCGCCCAAGGAAGAAGAAGACGAGGACAGCAAACTGATAGTGCGCCGTCCGGTCGCGCCGCCCCCCGAATCCGAGCCGCCGCCTGACGTCCCGCCCGGTGCAGTGGCGGCTAGCGCCGCGGCCGTGAGCGCCACGTCTACGGCCGCAGCGCCCGCCGCCGCCGCGAGCGCACCGGTCGAGAAAAAAGGTTTCTTCAAACGGATGTTCAGCAAGGACGAGGCCGCTGCAGCACCCGCCGCGGCCGCGCCGCCGCCGGTCGTAAAGACAGCCGAGAAAGCGCCAGCGCCAGAACCGAAGCAGGGTTTCTTCAAACGTGTATTCGGGAGCGACAAGTCGGAAAACGCCGACGAAGACGACGACGGCCTGCCGGACAGCGGCGTAGAAACCTCCCCGCCCGTCGACTAGGCGGCGTCACCCCGACTGCGCTGGCGACGACGTTCCTTCGGGTCGGCCAGCAGCGGGCGGTAGACTTCCACCCGGTCGCCCTCGGCGACCAGCGTGTCCGGCGTCACCAGTCGGGCATAAATCCCGACCCGGTGTTGGCTCAAGTCCAGTTCGGGCCAGCGCTCGGCCAGACGAGCTCGCTCAATCACACCCCGCACCGTGGTGCCGAGCGGTACCTTCAAGGCCTCGCAGCAGTGGCCCCAGGCCAGTTCCACCGCGAGCAGCTCAGCGCTGGCCATAGACCACCGCCGCCCGTTTGCGGAACGAGGCGACCAGCGACGAGGTCATCAGCTTGAACAGTGGCGCCAAGGCCGCGCCCACCAACCGGTTCTCGAATTCAAACTCAAGATGCAGCGACACCCGGGTGCCCAGCGCGCTGGGCGCGAATTGCCAGCTGCCTTTGAGGCGCCGGAACGGCCCTTCCGCCAGCCTGACCTCGATGCTATGCGGGGGCTGCCCGAGGTTGTCAGTGGTGAAGCTGTAATGCACCGCGCCTTTGCGCACGGCGAGTCCGGCACGCAAGCTGTCGCCATCGCGACTGACCACCCACGCCCGTTCGCACCAGGGGAGAAACTGCGGATAGGCCTCAAAGTCATGTACGAGGGCGTACATTTCCTCCGGCGTGTAGGGCACTACTTCGGCTTGGTCGATGAGCGGCATGGGCTACTACTGAATGTCTGGTTGCGGCAATCCACCGCCCGTCGCTGCATTGCAGCTTGCCCATGATAGCCGCCGATGCCTTGCGCCGGAACACGGTTCCATGCAAAGCGGGAGGCCCGCGCACGGCGCGATTGCTATACTCGCGGCCCCGTCTGGCGCAGCCCATGAACAAACCGAAAAAAGACGCCCATAAATCCGACCCGCAAATCACCGACAACCGCCGGGCCTACCACGATTACTTTATCGAGGAACGGCTGGACGCAGGCCTGGTGCTGCAGGGCTGGGAGGTCAAAAGCCTGCGGGCGGGCAAGGTGCAGCTCCGCGACTGCTACGTGCTGCTGAAGGACGGCGAAGCGTTCTTGCTGGGATGTCTCATCACGCCCTTACAGACCGCCTCCACCCACATCCAGCCCGACGCCCAGCGCACCCGCAAACTGCTGCTTCACGCCAGTGAAATTGCGCACCTCATCGGCGCCGTGGAGCGCAAGGGCTACTCGGCCATTGCGCTGTCGCTGTACTGGAAGAATGGCCGGGCCAAATGTCAGATCGGGCTCGCCAAAGGCAAGAAGCAGCACGACAAGCGCGACAGCGAGAAAGACCGTGACTGGCAGCGCGACAAGCAGCGACTGCTGCGGCATCGCTGAGCTCAGCCACTTGCGGCTTGAAAAGCCGGGCGTTGCGCCCCATATCTTCGGTAGGCAGCGACGGGGTTTCCCCGTAAGCTGGCAATGATCTCAAAAGGGGGCGACTTGGTTTCGACGTGGGTCGCGAAACCTGAGGGGCATGCCGAGGGGCAGAGTACCTCGTAAATCCAACTGCAAAAAACATAGTTGCCAACGACGACAACTACGCACTCGCCGCTTAAACCCCGGTAGGGTGCCGTCCAACTGAAGCCGTGCTGATGCGTTCAGGTTTTGGGCGTCATATCTCATCAGATCGCGACGCGGCCCGCCCGGGGCCAAACCGCTAAAACCTTTAGGGATCGCTGGAAGATCACCCTGTCTGTCGGGGGAGCCTCCGGTTAAATCAAACGACAGACTACGCATGTAGAACCGACGGCAGAGGGCTTGCGGACGCGGGTTCGATTCCCGCCGCCTCCACCAATATCAAAACCCCAACGGGTCTCCGTTGGGGTTTTTTATTGCCTGAATGCGGGTGCCGCCGGGGCTCTCCGGCCCGGAGGCGAGCGCTTGGTCGCAGCGGCAGCGGCTCCGCTTCGACGCGATGCGTTGGACCGCCGCAAAGTTGAGACCTCGGGCCTACGGAGACCATGTGCAGCTGGACGTCAATGTGAGCCAGCAGATCTCCATCCAGGCCGCATTGGAGCAGGCCAACGCCA
>JAURHQ010000286.1 GCA_030833185.1 Gammaproteobacteria bacterium
GTCTCGCCATCCAATACCGGAACAACGGCCGGCGCGTCATCGCGCTGGTGTCGACACGCCCGGTGACTGAACCTTCGCTCCCGCTGCTGGTTGAACTGAATGTGCGCGGTGGCCGCATTGCGCGCGCTTATAACGTGTTGCTGGGTGTGCCCGGTGAGACAGTGGCTGCTGTTGCGGCGCCGTTGGCCGTTACGCCGGCGCCTGTGCCCGCGGTGAGCAAACCTGCCGTGCCGGCACGCGCTGAAGAAGCGCCTCGTGCGCCTCGTGCCGCAGCGCCGTCGGGTGCGGCTGCCGCACCGGCAGACCGCAGCCGTTATGACCGAGAACTCAAACGGATAGAATCCCAACTCGCGGCCGGCGACAAGATCCTCGCCGACCTGATGGATCGCGTCGCGCTAATGGAACGCGAAGTGCGCCAGATGCAGCATGCCCTGACGCTGCAAGGCAAAATTCCCTCCCCGAAACCGGATGTGATGGAGCCGCCGGCCGGCGTGATCGAAAGCACGAAGACGCTGCCGGTGAACGCGGCGCCGGTGGCCACGCCCGATACGCAGCCGCAGCAGCGGCCGCGTGCCGGCAAGCAGGATTACCTCAACGAGGCCCTGCTGGTGCTCGCCGGCGGTGTGCTGGTCCTGCTCGGTTGGCTGGCCTACTGGGTGTGGGGCCGGCGGCAGAGTGGCAGGAGCACTGAAGATACGACGGAGCTTGCGCCCGCAAGCTGACACCGGCGCCGGCGTAATGCTGCATCTGTGCGACCATCAACAGGATGGGTAAACCCGAAACCTTCGGCGTGATGACTTCCGGTGCATCGACGGCAGCCTTGCTATCGCTGCTGCCGGAACTGGAACAACTGACCGGGCGGCCGGTCGTGCTGCTGTCGCGTTCCGTCGGCGCCGGCGAAACCTATATTCCCAACCTCCTGAAACGCGGCGAAGTCGCGGACATTGTGATCGTCGCGGATGATCTTTTGCGGCAATGCATCGTCGATGGCCTGGTGGTGGAGGGCAGCCGCGTGCCGCTGGTGCAGTCGCTGATCGGCATGGCGGTGCGCGCGGGTGCATCAAAGCCCGATATCGCCAGCGTTGAGGCCTTCAAGCGCACGCTGCTCGACGCTGCGTCCATCGCATATTCGGCCAGCGTCAGCGGTCAATATCTTGCGCAGGATCTGTGGCCGCGTCTGGGCATTGCAGGTGCCGTGCTGCCCAAGGCGCGGTGCATCGCGCATGAGCGCATCGGCGCCGTAGTGGCGCGCGGCGAGGCGGAGATCGGCTTCGAACAGGTCAGCGAGCTGTTGCCGGAGCTGGGCATCGCGCATGTGACGGCGCTGCCGCCGGCAGTGCAGAAAATGACGCTGTTTTCGGGCGGCGTGGCGACATCGTCAGCGGACCCGGATGCGGCGAGTGCTGAGTTGCATTTTCTCGCGTCGCCGCAGGCGTATGCGGCGATCATCGCCAGCGGCCTGCAGTCTGCGGGTCTTCAGGCCTGAGGCGCGCAGCGGGCGTTCAGGCCCGCAACGTGGCCAGCTCGAGCAGCTTCGGCCATTCCGCGACTGCCGCCAGTACCGCATCCACTTCATCGCTGGTGTTATAAAGATGGAAGGAGAAGCGCAGGCGGCCCAGGCGCTCCGACACGCGCATCTGCCGTTCCGCGAAATGCCGTGACAGATCGGCGATCAGTGCGGCGCCCTCGGCCGGCGGGTTTTTCCAGCCGGCGACAACGATGTGGGCGCGGTGCCGGGCCACCGATCCGCTGATCAGCGGGATGCCCAGCTCGCGCAGTCCTGCGTCCATATGTCCGGCGAGCGCGGTGACGTGGTTTTCAATCACCGGTATGCCGACCGACTGCAGGATGTCGAGCGATGCATCAATCGCATTGGAGGCCGGATAGTTGGCGCTGCCGAGGTCGAAGCGTTGCGCGCCGGGCATCAACTGATACTTTTCGCTGCCCTGTACGCCTTCGTGGGCGTTGCCGAGGTTGATGCTGAAGCGACCGAGATAGGCCGGCCGTAATGTTTCGGCGAGCTCGCGGCGCACGAACAGGAAGCCGAGTCCGTAGGGTCCGCAGAGATACTTGGAGGCGCCGACTGCCAGCGCATCCACCTGTGTGGCATGCACATCCAGATCTAGTGCACCGACGGACTGCGCGCCATCAACCAGCAGCGTGACCTTGCGTTCGCGGCAGATTTTGCCCATGCGGGCGAGTTCGGTGCGGGCGCCGGTGGCGAAGGTGACCGATGACATCATCACCAGACGCGTGCGGCTGTCGATGCGCTTGGCGATTTCGTCCACCGGCATCGCGAGGTCGGGCGTGGCATCGACCATGCGCACCTCGATACCGTGGCGGTCGCGCATGTTGTAGAGCGAGTAGACGCCGTTGGGATGTTCGATGTCGCGGCAGACGATCGCATTGTCGCCGGCCTGCCAGGGCAGCGAGGCGACGATCATGTTCAGGCCTTCGGAGACGTTGCGCGTGTACGTGACTTCATCCGGAGCTGCGCCGATCAGGCGGGCGAATTTTTCGCGGACGCGTTCGGCGGCGAGATAGGCCTCTCCGGTTTCCTTGGCGTCGCCGCGCACAGCTGCTTCATAAAAGTGCATCGCGGCTTCGAGCGCCACTTTAGGGAGCAGGCCGCGTGCGGAGGTTTCGAGATAGATCTGGCTGGTGACACCCGGAAACAGGGCACGTGCCTGTGCGAGACGTTCGGTGGAATTATTGGTATTCATCGGGGGCGTTCCGGGTATGCATCTTGCAATGGATGCGAATGAGTATGAGACATCTGTTTATTCTATGTCATAATTTTTTGCGGGTTCGGACATGCAGCTCACAATTACCGGGAGAGTGTCATGATGCGCCGTCTGCTGGGGTCGGGTGTTCTGGGTTTATTCGTGTTGATGGTAGGCCTTCCGGCATCCGCTGCCGGCTATCCGGAAAAGCCGATCCGCATGGTGGTGCCCTGGGCGCCGGGCGGCGGTTCCGATGTGACAGGGCGCATCATCGGCGCGAAACTCAGCGAGTTCCTCGGTCAGCAGATCCTGATCGACAACCGGGCCGGAGCCGCAGGCAATATCGGCACGGCATCCACGGCGCGGACCGATCCCGACGGCTACACCTTGCTGCTCGCCGATACGGGCTTCTCGACGGGCATCAGTCTTTACAGCAACGTCGGTTATCACCCGGTCAAGGATTTTGTGCCGATCTCGCTGGTGGCGATGACGCCGATTGTCTGTGTCGTGCATCCCTCGGTGCCGGCGACCAATATGAAGGAATTTATTGCGCTGGTGAAAAACAAGCCGGGCCGCCTGACCGGCGGCTCCGGCGGAACCGGCGGCAGCGTGCACCTTGCGCTGGAACTCTTCCAGTTGCAGACCGGAACCAAAATCACCCATGTGCCTTACAAGGGCAGCGGCCCGGCCTCGATTGATCTGGCGAGCGGCCAGATCGATGTGATGTTCTCGACGGCACCGCCGATGATTCCGATCCTCAAGGCAAAACGGGTGCGTGCGCTGGCGGTGGCGAGTCCCGAGCGTTCATTGCTGTTCCCGGAGCTGCCGAACATGAAAGAGGCCGGGGTCGAGAATTTTGTTGCCGCCAACTGGTAC
>JAURHQ010000287.1 GCA_030833185.1 Gammaproteobacteria bacterium
GCGAGCCGCGCGGCGCACCAGTCGCGCAGGACTGTGTCCTCCACTGGAGTATCGGAGACGATGAATGCAGCAATTTCCTCGCCGAGATCAACGGATGGCATGCCGACCACAGCAGCTTCGCGCACGGCGGGGTGCGCTTGTAGAGCGGCCTCGACCTCTTCCGGGTACACGTTGATCCCGCCACGGATGATCATGTCCTTGGCACGCCCGGCTAGCGTGAGATAGCCGGCCGCGTCGAGCTGCGCCAGATCACCGGGATAGAACCAGCCGTCGCGAAACGCCTCCTGCGACGCCTCGTCATCGCGGTAAAAACCAATCGCGCAACCCGGGCTGCGATAGCGCAACAGGCCCACGGTGCCGGGGGACACTGGCTGGTGGTGCGCATCGACGATCTCCACGTCGACAGCATGGATGGCACGGCCCACGGTATCCGAATGCTTGTCGATGTCGGCTGGTTTGAGCAACGTGACACCGCCGCCTTCAGTAGAGGCGTAGTACTCGCAGAAATAGGCGTTGAGCTCGGCATGAATGGCGCGTCGCTCTTCACGCGTGAGCGGGGCACCGCTTGAGAACAGGAGACGCAAGCGTTTGAGCGGCGCTGCGCCGGCATGCTCGGCGAGCAGGCGGCGCAGTTGTGTGGGCACCAGGAACAGGGTGGTTGCGTGTTCCCGCGCGAGGGTGTCGAGCAAAGCGGGCGGGTCGAACGGAGGCGGCGCCAGCACCACCTTGCCGCCTGCATAAAGGGTGGACCACACAAAAGTGCGGCCAGCGCCAAAGTAAAGCGGAGTCGCGCAGACAAAACAATCTTGAGCGACAAAGCCGAGATCAATCCAGTGCGTACGAAAACGCGCAAGAAATTGCGCATGAGTGATACGCGGGCCTTTCGGGCGGCCGGTAGTGCCGGACGATAGCGACACCAGCAGGGGCGCATCGCCGCCGGGCGCCATCACGGGATCGGCCGCACACTGACTGACGGTGTCAGGCCATTTTTCGCTCACCTCAACGCACGGCGTGCCGCTGATGGCCTGGCCCGGCTCAACCAGTGCCAGTGCCGCACCGAAATGGGTGGCAACGCGTTCGCGCTCGCCCGGCGTCCAGCGGTGATCGAGCGGCAATAAGACCGCCCCGATGCGCGCCAGCGCTAGCATGATGATGACGTGGGTCGCATGGTCACCCAATGCCACGCCGACCAGCACGCCAGGGCCGGCGCCGAGCGTGCGCAGGTGCTTGGCGGTTTGTGCAATACGTTGCGCGAACTGGCTGTGCGTAAGGCGCAGGGCGCCATCAACCAGCGCTTCGTCATGCGGATGGGTGCGCGCATGCGCCTCCTGTACCGCCGCGAGGTTGGAGCGCTCCATTAAGGCTGATCGGACAACCGATATATGCGCAGCGTGTTATCGCGCAGCACCTTGCGGCGCACGTCGGGCTTGAGACCGAGCGCTTCAAAGTCGGCACGCGTGCGCTCGAAATCGAGCACGGGGAAATCAGTGCCGAAAATGACCTTGTCCTGGCCGAAGCTGTTCATGTATTTGATGAAGGACTCTGGCCAGTAAGTCGGACGATGCGCATCGCAGCCGATGTACACGTTGACATGCTTCCAGGCCATGGCGATCATTTCGTCAACCCAAGGGATGCCGACGTGAATGCCAATCAGCTTGAGTTCGGGAAAGTCGCAGGCCACGGCATCGAGGCAGATCGGCCGGCCCACGCTGCGCCGTGGATAGGTCGGGTCATAGACCATCGATTGCCCCACCTGCATCTGGATCGGGATGTCGAGTTCAACGCACTTGGCGTAGAAGGGGTAATACTTGGCGTGGTCGGGGGCCAGCTCGAACCAGTGCGGATAGGTATGGGCGCCGATGAATCCGTCGTCGCGCACGGCTTTCTCCAGCTCGCGCACGCCGTCCATGCCTTCGGTCGGGTCGACGCCGGCCAAGCCCGAGAAGCGCGCCGGATATTTCTGTACCGCTTCGGCAACCATCCGGTAGGGGACGTGGTAACAAGCCGGGTGATGTTTGACGCCGACCTTGGCGGCGATCAGAAAGCTGCGTTCGATGCCGGCCGCGTCCATGCGGCGCAGAGTTTCTTCGAGGCTGATGCCTTCAAAGGTTTCCGGCTTGACGCGCATCTTGTCAACATAAAACTTCTTGCGGTCCGGCTGCAGGGCCAGGGCTTCGGGAGTGCGGATGTTGACAACTGCATCAATCGCCTGAATGTCGTAGGTCATGTGTATCTTAGATCCTGTCTTGAGTCCCCGCTGTTAATCCCAGGTGACACCGGTTTTTTTGACGATATGGCCCCAGCGTTCATGCTCGGCCTGCGTGTATGCGCGGATCTGTTCCAGCGAGGTGGGTGCCGGCTCGATGTTGGCATCCTGCAGGCGCTGGCGTACCTCGGGCAGGTTGAGGGCGCGCACTGTTTCGCGGTTGAGCACCTCCAGCACGTCGCGTGGTACACCGGAACTGGCGAAAAGGGTGAACCAGACGCTGATGTCGAAATCTTTGTATCCCGCTTCCATCATGGTCGGCACGTCGGGCAATTGCATAGCGCGTTTCGCGGTGGTCACGGCCAGCGCCCGCAAACGCCCACTGCGGATGTGCGGCAGGACGGTAGCGAGGTTAGAGGTCATCACCGGTACTCGGCCGCCGATCACGTCCTGGATCGCCGGCACATCGCCCTTGTAGGGTACGTGGGTCATGGCGATACCCGCAGCCTCGTTGAGCATTTCACCCGCTAGGTGCAGCGAAGTACCCTGCCCCGGTGAGGCATAGGCAAGCGGTTGTTTCTTGCCCAGTGCCACCAACTCGGCAATGCTTTTGGCCGGTACTTCGGTGTTGACCACGATCACGTTGGGAATGACACCGACCATGGAAATCTGGGTGAGGTCTTTGAGGGCGTCATACGGCAACTTTTTGGTCAGGTGCGGATTGATTGCGAAGCTGTTGGTCGCGGAGATACCGATGGTGTAGCCATCGGCCGGCGCCTTGGCCACCATATCGACACCGATGTTGCCGCCGGCGCCCGGCTTGTTGTCGACAACGACCTGCTGCCTGAGGCTGTCAGTGAGTTTTTGCGCGACCAGACGCGCCATCATGTCGGTGGCGCCACCGGCCGGGTAAGGCACGATCAGGCGGATCGGCTTGTTGGGAAAGCCCTGCGCAAACGAGCCAGCCGAGCCCAACAAAAATGCTGCGCCGAGAGCGACAAGGGTAAGCATGCGTTTCATGAGGATTCCTGCGATTCGATGATGACGATGATGAAATGGGAAGCGGTTTCATCATATCGCGAACCCTGCAGCGACTGCTCAGGCGCACAATGCGGCTCCTGCATTTTGTGCGTTTTGCCTTTGGCGAGCCACGAAGATCGAATCCCTGTTTCTGACTGCGGCGCGTGTATCGACGTTCAAGCAAAAACGCCTCAACAAAGCGAGCGGCTATTTCTAAAGGTCGACTAGTGTCCTCAACCACAAACAGCTTCCTTCACGCAATTCTTTTCAAAGCTATTCTTGGCTATACCGGATTGTTTCTTCTTCTTAGTTGCAGCTTCACACTTGGCAGTGGCGACTGATTCACAATTCT
>JAURHQ010000288.1 GCA_030833185.1 Gammaproteobacteria bacterium
GTAGCCCTCGTATCGGGTGCCGTGACCGGGGGAGGGCTAACCTTGATTGCCAACGCCCCTAACCCTGCGGGAGCTTCCATTCTTAAGGGATATTTAAATGAGGGAGTTGTCCATCCTGGAAAGTTATTCCTGGCGGCGGCGATGCCGACGCGGGTGGTGACGCGCGATCTGCTGCCCTTCGACCTGCGGCGCGAGGCGGACCTGACGGCGGGCGTGCTGTCGGTGGTGGCGAACACCGAGAGCCGCTACGCCAATTACCGGGGCCGCGAGGCGCAACTGGGGCGGCTGCGGGTGGTGGTGGTCGGGCAGATCAAGCTGCCGGAGGGCGCGCAGCCTTCAGCGGTGGAGGATGCTGAATTTGCCTTTGCCGAGGCGGTGAAGGACTTTTTGGGCGGTGTGCTGCCGGTGACGGATGTGCAACTGCTGGAGACGCGGTTTTCCGGGCAACTGGAAGCGCCGTATGGCTGGTTTGCAATGGAATGGGAGGTGTGGCCGTGAGCAAGACTGTGGATGAGATGCTGGACGAATTCCGTGGGCAGGGGGGCAGCTACGTGATCGACCCGGCAACGGGCCAGCGCACGCTGGTGGAACGTACTGCCGAGACCGCGCCGGCGGCCGATGAATCGGTGAGCGAGGAGAACGACGATGCCGCTGCTTAAGCGCCGCGCCGCCGTATTGGCGAAGATCGAGTCGGTCTATGGCACCGACCCGGTGCCGACCGGGGCCGCGAACGCGGTGCTGGTGTCGGATGTGAATATCAACCCGATGGAGATGAAGACGGTCGACCGGGCGAACGTGCGGCCCTTCCTGGGCAATAACGAGCAGTTGCCGACCGGGTTGTATGTGACGCTGGATTTCACCGTCGAGGTGGCCGGCTCGGGCACGGCGGGCACGGTGCCGGCCTGGGGGCCGCTGCTGCGCATGTGCGGTTTTGCCGAGACCAACACGCCGGGCGTCAAGACGGAATATCTGCCGGTGTCGACGGCTTTCGAGTCGGGCACGCTGTACATGAACCTGGACGGCGTGCAGCACAAGCTGACCGGGGCGCGCGGCAATGTCTCGATGGACTTCACCCGCGACAGCCGGCCGGCCTTCAAATTCACCTTCACCGGACTGTTCAACACGGTGACGGATGTAGTCTCGCCGACGGTGACGCTGACCGCCTGGAAGACGCCGCTGCCGGTGAACAAGAGCAACATGCCGACCTTCACGCTGCACGGTTACGCGGCGATCATGCACAGCCTGTCGGCGGACATGGCGAACAACGTGATCTACCGCGAGCTGATCAACGGCGTGGCCGGGGCGCTGATCACCGACCGCAAGCCGGCCGGCTCGATCGTGATGGAAGCGGCGACGGTGGCGACCAAGGACTGGTGGACCTCGATCAAGAACGTGACGACCGGCGCGCTGGCGCTGGTGCATGGCACGACAGCGGGCAACAAGGTGCAGATCGACGCGCCGAACGTGCAGCTCATCACGCCGCAGTATCAGGATCAGGACGGCATTGCCATGTTGCAGTGCGGCCTGGTGTTTGCGCCGGGGGCAACCGGTAACGACGAAATCAAGATCACGGCCCTGTAATGTTCAATATCGATCCGAATCCCACGTTCACCGTGGTCGTCATGTTGCCGGTGCCGGGCGCGGCGCCGGTGCCGGTGCGCTTCCGCTTCCGGCACATGGATGGCGAGGCCTACCTGGCGATGCTGGCCGAGAGCGCCGAGAAGAAGGAGGCGTCGGCCCCCTTCCTCGCCCGCTTTGTCGATGGCTGGGAGGGCGAGAACATCAACGCGCCCTACTCGCTGGAAGCGCTGACGAAGCTGGTGAAGAACTACCCGAAGGCGAGCAAGGCGATCTTTTCCGCCTTCGAGGCCGAACTGTTCGGGACGCTGGAAAAAAACTGATTGCCGCCGTGCAGCACTGGCTGCGCGGTGGCGTCGAGGATGACCGGGAGCGGATTGCCGACCTGATGCGCTTTGGCGTCAGCGAGGCGGAGGCGAAGGCCTTTGTCACTGACGATGCGCCCCGGCCGGCGGTGTTTGGCGTGTGGGCGGGCAATGCCGAGGTGCTGCAGGTGTTCTTTCGGCTGAAGCGGCAATGGCGGCTGCACCCGTTCAACGGCAAGCCGGTGGGGCTGGATCACACGGCGATCCCGCCGACCTTGCAACTGATGGGCATCCCCCGCCGGAAATGGCCGGGGCTGTTCGACCAGTTGGCGGTTTGCGAAAACACGGTGCTCGAAGGGCGGGGTTAGTTCCCTGCCCTTTTTTTGCATCCTGTGTGCGGCCAAAGTCATGGGTATGGCCGAAGAATCCCCATTGAAGACCGTTGTTTTTCGTTGCAAGGCGTGCAAAAGCACGTTTGAGGCGGAGCCTGCCCGCGTTGAGGAGGCGCCGGCGGATGATGACGTGCATGCCTGGCGTTACTTCCACCCCTGCGAATGTGGTGCCGAGGCGCAGCAGGCGCCGTGGCAGCGGGCGGCGATGAAGGCCTGGCGCTGCTGCACCGGGCCGAAGACGCCGGAGGGCAAAGCCGCTGTGCGCGAGAACCTGCGCGGCCACCCGACCCCTGAAGAAGCGCTGCGCACTCGCTTCAATGGCATGAAACACGGGCTGAATGCACGCACGGCCACCTACTTCCCCGCCAAGCCGGACGGCTACGCGTTTTGCGCCAGTTGCGAGGTCGACCGCGAGTGGTGCCGGCAGCAGCCGTGCTGCGAGAAGCAGACCGGGCTGTTCATGAAGCACCACGCGGCGTTTGAGCAGCGGAACCCGAAACACCTGATGGGGATTTACGCCGACTTCCACGCGGCGCTGATGGGCACGGTGAGCGAATGCCTGCGCCGCATCATCGGTGACGGCGTGATGCTGCATGTGCCGAAAACCTACGTGGACAAGGACGGGCGCTGCCTGGTGGTCGAGTACATCAACGAGCGCGGCGAGGTCTGCCAGGTGCATGACGTGATGGCGCACCCGCTGTTCAAGCCGGTGGCCGAGCTGATTACGCGCATGGGGATTTCCTTGTCCGATCTGGCGATGACGCCAAAACAGGGCGAGGAAGAAGCGGCCACGATGGGCCGCTTGCAGAGTGAGGCCGGCGAGCAGGAAACGCTGGCGGCGTTCGAGGAACGCAAGGTGAAAGCCCTGGAAGATTTGAGCGGGATGATCCAGCGCGCCCAAGCGGCGAAGGCGGGTGATCCGGTGTTGATTGAGTACCAACAGCAAAACGGAGAGTGAGAGAAATGCTGATTTACGACGTGGAAATCGCCAAGGCGGTGCAAGGTAAAGGCGAGACGCGGATTGATGGCGTGCAGTACTGCAAGGGCTGGACGGACTATGCCGGGATGGGCGTGGCCTGTGTGTGTGCCTATGACGTGAATGAGGCGCGCTATCGGGTGTTCATGCAGGACGGATGAAGATTCTGGCTTTCACCATCAGCTCAGCTATTGCTGGCCTTGCTGGTGCGGTGCTGGCCATGACGATAAGTCTGGTCGCCCCAGGTGCCTACACACTCGCCCTCTCATTTGCACTGGTTACC
>JAURHQ010000289.1 GCA_030833185.1 Gammaproteobacteria bacterium
CCTACTCGATCCTTGGCTGCGAAGATCATTTGTATGTCCTCGACGGGTCTTCATACACGGACGTGACGCCGGACGGCTATGTGCCGCCTAATTTCGACCAGTACGGCAGCTATGGCGCGGCGGACTATGGAGAGCTTTTGTATGGCCTCGACTACGGCCTGGTGGCGATCACGACGGCGGTGCGGTCATCCAATGTCGTGACCATCACGACGGCAGAGGCGCACAGCTTCCCGGTCGGCATGTCAGTGCTGATTGCGGGCGTAACAGATGCGACCTTCAATGGCACCTTCACGATTGCCAGCGTGCCGTCTTCCACAAGCTTCACCTACGCGCAGACGGCCTCTAATGCGTCGTCAACGGCCGGCACAGCTGCGCTGCCGGTGGCCGATCGGCGCCCTCAAAACATGCTCTTCACCGAGTCGTTCTCCTGGACGTTCGACAACTGGGGCGAGGACGTGCTGGCGGTTTCTTCCAGCGACGGTCGGCTTCTGCACTGGAACGTCACAGAACCTGTTGCGGCTCCTGTAGGCACAAGCGACATCACGGACATTGTGCGATCGTCCAACGTCGCTACGGTGACGACGGAAGACAACCACGGCTACGGCGTTGGCGAAAGCGTCGTCATCTCCGGCAATTCCGTCAGCGGCTTTAACGGCACGCAGACAATCGCGTCTGTGCCGAGTGCTAAGACGTTTACCTTCTCCTCCTCCGGCACCAACACAACCGGGACGGGCGGCAGCGTCACCACGACCAAGACAATTCCGACAAACAACCGCGCCGTGATCGTGACGCCGGAGCGCCACGCTGTGCTGTTGGGCGCTGGTGGTGTGCCGCGCCGTGTGGCTTGGAGCTCGCGCGAAAACTATACGGATTGGGATTTCGCCTCGACGTCCAACACGGCGGGCTATCTGGATCTGGATACGGAAAGCCTTCTGGTTATGTGCGCGCCGGTGCGCGAAGGCACGCTGATCTGGACCGAAAGCGAAGCGTGGCTGATGCGCTTCATCGGTCTGCCCTATGTTTACTCAATCGAGCGCATCGGGTTCGGATGCGGGCTGATGTCGCCCCGGTCGTTCGCGGTGACGGCCGGTCGCTGCATCTGGATGGGCAAAGAGAGCTTCTGGATCTACGACGGCGGCGTCGTGAAGCCTCTGGCCTGTGATGTCGGCGCCTATGTCTTCGACAACATCGACCCCAACTCTGGCCCTCTTTACGCGCACGGGTCTGACAATGGCGTCTTTCCTGAGGTGTGGTTCTGGTTCCCGTCTCAGGGTTCTTCAGTTCCTGACCTGTCGGTCTTCTTCAATTTCCAGGAAAGCTGGTGGGGCATCGGCAACACCATGACGCGCACGGCGGCCTGCAGTGCTGGCGTGTTCAATTTCCCTCTGGCCACTGACGACCTCAATGACGTGTATTACCAGGAGGCCGGCTGGACCGCGGCCGGCACGCCAATCGAGCAAGACCGCTACGCCGAGACCGGGTCTCTGAACCTGCAGAACGGCAGTGCGATCTCCTTCGTGCGCCAGGCGCTTACGGACAGCGGCTATGGGTACGACAGCACGCAGCTGACCTTCTTCTCATCCTTTACGCCGGAGGGGGCCGAGACTACCTCTGGCCCCTACAACCCCCGGTCTGACGGCTACACCGACGTGCGGGTCACTGGGCGAGATTTCCGCATCAAGGTGGCGGCTACTCAGGACGCAGAATGGAGCATTGGCCAGATGCGCATTGATTTCGTGCCTAAGGGTGGCAGATGAGGGCGAACCTTCCTCCAGCACCGGGCCAATACGACAGCGCCTACTTCACGCGGGCGCTTTCGGCATTGGACCAGCTGGTCGACCAGGCCGTGATGAAAATCCAGGCGGTCGAGTCGGTTTTGCTTCAAGCCCCCGATGGTTCTGTGTATAAAGTTTCGGTAGATAACAGTGGGAACCTGGTAACAACGGCGGTGGCCCTTGGACAAACAGGCTCTCCTCCTTACTAGGATGCGGAAGGCGCTGCGCCTAGGCAGCGACACGCACACCCTAGAAGACGTCATCGAAGCCCTCAAACGAGGGGAGATGCAGGCGCACTTCAACGATCGCGCGATCATCGTCACCGAGATCTCGCAGTCGCCCAGGCGCAAGTTCCTTCACTGCTTTATCTCTGCCGGCGAGCTCGATGCGGTTCTTGAGCTCATGGACGAGGTAGAGAAGTGGGCGTTGGAACAAGGATGCGAGTTTGGTCGGGCCTGTGTCCGACCAGGCTATGAGCCGATCTTTAAGGCCAGAGGCTGGAAGCGGCGGATGATCATGATGGAGTACACACCAAATGGGCAGCAGCGCACCTAAGGCACAGACGGTTACTCAGAGAACCGAGCTCCCTGCATGGCTTGAAGATGTCACGCGCCAGAACCTCGCGCGTGCAGATCAGATCAGCAACCGACCCTATCAGTCCTATACAGGGCAGCTGACGGCTGGCTTTAGGCCAGAGCAGGAGGCTGCATTCCAATATGCGCAGGCCGGCATTGGCGCGACGCAGCCCGCTTTCAATGAGGCGTTTCAAACCGCCACAGAAAGCGCCAACTACAACCCCCTCGGCGTGAATGCGTCGCAGATTGGCTACCAGAGCGTCAACCCTTACGGGGTCAATGCCATGGGCGTATCTGCCGGCCAGACGGGCTTTGAGCGTGTCGCAGGGCCGTCTGTGAATGCTTTCGGCGTAGGCGCCGAGCGTGTTGCTGGGCCGTCCGTTGGAGCGATGAACGTAGGTTCCGAGCGCATCGGAGGGGTTGGTGTAGGAGCTCAAAACATTACGGCCCCGAATTTCCTACAGGGCGATGTCGGCGCCTACATGAACCCCTACATTTCAAACGTCGAAAATGCTGCGCTCGCTCGTCTTGAGGGGGCGACAAAGACTGCCGTCAATCGGCTTGGTGATCAGGCGCTTGCAGCGCGGGCTTTTGGTGGTTCGCGCCAGGGTATCGCCGAAGGTGTTGCGCTTGGTGAAGCCGCTCGTTCTGCCGGCGAGCTGTCGGCCAACCTGCGCTCACAGGGTTACAACCAGGCTGCGGCGTTGCTGCAAGCGGATCAGCAGCGCGCGATGCAAGCGGCTTTGGCCAACCAGCAGGCAAACCTTGCGGCGGGGACAACGAGCGCGCAACTCGCCCAGCAAGCCAACCTGGCAAACCAACAAACAGGCCTGCAAGCTGCGCTGGCCAACCAGCAGGCCAACCTTGCGGCGGGTACGACAAGCGCGCAGCTGGCCCAGCAGGCCAATCTTGCAAACCAGCAGACCGGGCTGCAGGCTGCGTTGGCGAACCAGCGTGCTCTTCTTGAAGCCGGCACTACTTCCGCCCAGCTGGCGCAGCAGGCCAATCTTGCAAACCAGCAGGCCGGCATCCAGACGGGCCAATTCAACATTGACCGGGCGCTGCAGGCCGCCTTGGCCAATCAGCGCGCGGGCCTCGAGGCCGGCACTACCACGGCGCAGCTTGGCCAGCAGGCGGCTCTGGCCAACCAGCA
>JAURHQ010000028.1 GCA_030833185.1 Gammaproteobacteria bacterium
AAGACCATTGGCAGCCTGTCGCTGGTCGGCTTGCCGTATGTGTTCAAGTTTCTGTGGGCGCCGGCGCTGGATCGTTGGCAACCGGCGGGTTTAGGGCGGCGGCGGGCCTGGTTGGTCCTGACTCAAGCACTGCTGGCCGTGGTTATGGCGCTGTGCGCGTTCTGCCAGCCGCCGGGAGACGTCCACCGGCTTGCCCTGCTTGCCTTGCTGTTGGCCGCGCTATCGGCCACGCAGGACGTGGCCAGCGATGCGCTACGCACCGAACTGCTCAGCCCGGCGGCGCGCGGCATCGGCACCGGCTATGCCGTGGCCGGCTATCGCGTGGCCATGTTCGCCTCGGGTGCCGGCGCGCTGCTCATTGCCGACCATTTTGGCTTTCGGGCCGCCTATCTGACGATGGCGGCCGTCATGCTGCTCGGTGTGCTCAATGCCTGGATGGCGCCCGAGCCAGCCAGCGGCCCGGTCGCCGCCGGCGCGTTCTGGCCCGAACTGCTGAGCTCGTTGCGGCAACTCTGCACGCGGCACCACGTGTGGCCGCTGTTGCTCGTGGTCGCGGTGTACAAATTGGGCGACCAGTTCGCCGGCACGCTCAGCCTAAGCTTTTTTATCCGTGCCCAAGGGTTTTCGATGACCGAGATCGGCACCATCTACAAGGGCCTCGGGTTCGCGGCGGCGCTGGGTGGCGGCCTGCTGGGGGGCGCCTTGATGTATCGCTACAGTCTGGGCAAAGCCCTGCTGGTCTTCGGCATTCTGCAGGGGCTGACCAATCTGGGATTTCTGGTGCTTGCCCTTGGCGACAAGTCGTTGCCAGGCATGATGGTCGTTGTCGGGCTGGAAAATCTCTGCGGCGGCATGGGCACTTGTGCCCATGTGGCGCTGATGATGGCGCTGTGCGACCGGCGCTACACCGCGACGCAGTACGCGCTGCTAACCGCCCTGGCAAGTCTGGGTCGCGTGTTGTTGGGGCCGCTCGCCGGTGAATTGGTGGCGTGGGCCGGTTGGGCGCCGTTCTTCGCCGCTTCCTGCGGTCTCGCCCTGCCGGGGCTTGCGCTGCTGGTGTGGCTAAAGCCGGCAATTGACCGCGAGTTCAACCCGCCGGCTGCGCCGCAAGCCAGCTAGGGCCTAGGGCTCGCGCACCACGCGGAAGCCCAGCCCGTCGTTTGCGGATTTCTGCAGGAACTTGCCGCGGGTGGTCACGCGCAGGCTCTTCGGACCGCTGGAGAAAGCGCCACCGCGCACCACGCGATGGGTGCAGTCCCCGCCCTCGAACACGCTGCCATTGTCGGGCGCGCCTTCGTAGTTGGGGTGCACGCAATCGTGGACCCACTCTTCGACATTGCCCGCGGTGTCGTACAGCCCGAACGGATTGGGCGCAAAGCGTCCCACCTGCGCCGGGCGACGCGGGTCAAAATCTGAGTCGCAGGCAAAACAGTGCGCGTTGCCCCGCCCGAGTTCACGGCCCCACCAGTAGGCGGTGACAGTGCCGGCGCGGGCGGCATATTCCCATTCGGCCTCGCTCGGCAGTCGGTACTGCTGGCCTGTCTGGCGCGATAGCCAGCGGGTGTAGGCCAGCGCGTTATCCCAGGACACGAAGGTGGCGGGCATGTTCGCGCCCGGCAGTCGCTTTGCATTGCCGCCGGCAAAACGGGCGTATTCGTCGGCGGTCACTTCATGGGTGCTAATCGCAAACTTGGCGATCCGTACCTCGCGCGCCGGACGCTCATCGTAGGCGTCGCTGCTATCGCCAGAGCCCATCGTGAAGCTACCGGCGGGCAACCAGGCCATCTGCGGGCCAGGACCTTCCCTGAAGAGGGCGCCGGGTTTTACCGCCACCGGTTTCGGCGCAGGTTTGGGCGGGGCGACCGGGGTTTCCTTGCCCGACTGCTCTGATTGCGGTGGCGTGACGGCGACCGGCGGTTCTTTTGGCAGCGGGGGGGGCTTGTCGATGGCGGGCTGCTCGATGGCGGTGCTTGGGGCGCTGTCTGGCTTGGCAAAAGTGGTTCGCAGGTCTTGCCCAAAGATCAGCCAAATGCCGCCCCCTAGGGCACAAAGCAGGGCAAAGATTGCGAGCCCGAGGCCCTTGCCATCGCCAGCGTCCGGCGATGGCGCAGGTCGCGTCGATGTGGTCGGGCGAATTGACGGGCGGGGCGGGGCCAGCGGCACCGGTGCTTCCAGTTGAGCCACCGACGGTGGAGCAGGGCGGGCGCTGTATTCGGCCTGCTCGCCGACCATCACCACCACCACGGTCGTGTTGTCCTGTCGCGGCATGCGGGCGTCCTGCACGCCTTTCAGAATGGTCTCCACGCAGCCCTTCGCCGAGTCCGCCTTGTTCAGAAAGCTCAGGATTTTGCTTGAACTCAGGGTATCGAGGCCGTCGCTGGCTATCACCAGACGGTCGCCGCCCTGCAGGTCCACCGCGCGTTCGGGGCAATCGATTTCGGCAATTTCATCGCCGGTCAGGGCGCTCATCAGCATGTTGCGCGAGAAGCCGGCTTCAGGCTCGATGTTCTTGCCCTGCGCGGCCATGCGCGCAAGAAAGCCGCCATAGCTGTGGTCGGCATTCTGTTTAATCAGCTCACCGTTACGGGCGAGGTAAATATGGCTGTCGCCCACACTCGCCCAGCGGAACTGCTTGTCGTCGATGACCGTTGAGACCAGCGTGCAGCCCATGCCTTTCAGGGCGGCAGTTTCGCGGACAGTTTCAGCGATCGACTGGTTCGCCTGCAGCACGGCGGCGCGCAGGGCCTTCGAGATCTCAGGCGTGGGATAGGCGCTAGTCAGGTGCTTGTTGAAGGTCTGCACCGCCATGTTGCTGGCGACGTTACCGGCGGCGTGCCCGCCCATGCCGTCGGCGACGATAATGAGCGAAATGCCTTTTTTTCCGGAGGAATCGCCGATGCGCGTGACCAGAAAGGCATCTTCCTGATAATCGCGAGCGCCATCGATTTGTCCGCCAGCGATGTCAAAAGTGAGCATTAAGGCTCCATGCCTGAAACAGGAAGGAAGGGGCGTCCACCGAGAGTCTGTTTGAAGGTTACCAGCGCCCTATGGCAATGCAAACAGCGGCCGTGGGGCGCTGATGCTTGAGCCAGATCGACACCGGCCGCGAGCTTGCCTAAGGTGCGTCCATGAGCAGTTTTGACTTGATCCATACGCGCCCCGTGGGCGGCTTCTCTCTGCTGCGCGGCCTGACGTCGTTCGCCCGCAGGCAATGGTCTTGAACGGGCCCGCTGGACCGGCTGTGCATGCGCGATGGCAGCTCGCCCTTGCACGTGCCGCCTGCGTCGACTGGCCGCGTCTGCGGCGACTGCTCGCGCAGGCGCGTGGGCCTCGCGACACCGTCCCGGCACGGACCGCCGCTGCCGCTGCCCTGCGCGAGTTTCGGCGCTTGCTGAAACTATCCGCGGATCGGATCGCGCAGCGCGCCCAATGGCAGCCGCGACTCGAACTGCCGCCGGAATTGCCGCTCGCCGCCCACCGCGATGCGCTGCTGGCAACGCTCGCGGCGCATCAGGTCAGTATCGTGTGTGGCGCGACGGGCTCCGGCAAATCGACCCAGTTACCGAAGCTGTGCATGGCGCTGGGGCGCGGACTGACGGGGCGGATTGGACTGACCCAGCCGCGGCGTCTCGCCGCGCGCGCCATCGCCAGCCGGATTGCGGTGGAGACCGGCACCACCCTAGGCCAGGGCGTGGGCTTTCAAACCCGCTTCGAGCAAGTGGTGAGCCCCGCGACCCGTCTCAAGGTGATGACCGACGGCATCCTGCTGCAGGAAATTCATCACGACCGCCAGCTGTTGGCCTACGACACGATCGTGATCGACGAGGTGCATGAGCGCTCGGTCAACATTGACCTGCTGCTGGGCTATTTGCGGAATCTGCTGCCGCGCCGCCCGGAGCTGAAACTCATCCTGACTTCCGCGACCATTGAAGCCGAGCGTTTCCAGGCGTTTTTCCCGGGCGCTGCGCTGCTCGAAGTGCCCGGCCGCAGCCATGCCATCGACTTGCGCTATCGCCCGCCGGACACCGCCGAGGAGGGCGACCTCAATCAGGCGCTGCTGCGGGTCATTGAAGAACTCGACGCCGAAGCGCGGGGGGACGTGCTGGTTTTTCTGCCCGGCGAGCGGGAGAATCTCGAAGCGCGCGAGTTTTTACGGGCGGCCCGTTTGCCGGGCACCGAGGTGCTGCCCTTGTACGCGCGTCTGGCGCAGCCCGAGCAGCAGAAGATTTTCACGCCGCATCAGGCCCGGCACATCGTACTGGCGACCAACGTGGCGGAAACCTCGCTCACGGTGCCGGGTGTCAGGCATGTGATCGACAGCGGCCTGGTGCGAATCAGCACCTACAGTCCGCGCAGCAAACTGCAGCGCTTGCCAATCGTGCCCAATTCTCAAGCGAGTGCCGACCAGCGCAAGGGACGTTGCGGCCGCGAGCGGGCCGGCATCTGTGTGCGTCTGTATGCCGAGGAGGAGTTTGCAAACCGGCCGGCACACACCGCGCCGGAGTTGCAGCGCTCCAATCTGGCCGCCGTCATTCTGCGTCTGGCCGACCTCGCCTTGCCGGCGCTGGACAAGTTCCCGCTGCTGGATCCGCCAGGCCAACGCGCCATCAACGATGGCTACAGCCTGTTGCGCGAACTCGGGGCGCTCGACGACGCGCAGCGGATTACCCCGCTCGGTCGACGTCTCGCCCGCCTGCCGCTCGACCCCCGACTGGCCCGCATTGTGGTGGCGGCGGAGCCGGCGGGCTGTTTGCAGGAGGCGCTGGTGCTCACCGCGGGGCTTAGCGCCGGCGACATTCGCGAGTGGCCGCGCGAGCAGCGGGGAGAGGCGGAGGCCGCGCACGCGGCGACGGCAGACCGTAAATCCGAGTTTCGCTGGCTGCTCGCCACCTGGGCGACGCTCACTCAGGCCTTTGCCGAGCGCTCGCGTCGACAGCAGGCCAGTTTCTGCCGGGAACGCTTCTGGTCGTGGCGGCGGGCCCGTGAGTGGCAGGCGGTCTACGGCCAGTTGAAGGAAGCCGCGCTGCGCTTGGGCATGCGCAGCAACGAGGCACCGGCCGACTATCGCGCGGTACACCAGACCTTGCTCGTCGGATTCGCGGGCAATATCGGGCGTCGCGAAGAAGGATTGCGGTATCTGGGCGCACGTAACCTCCGCTTTCGTCTGCATCCCGCGTCGGCGGTGCGCGAGAAGCCGCCGCGCTGGTTGCTGGCAGCGGAAATTACCGAAACCACCGCCGCGCTTGCGCGCTTGGCCGCCGCCATCGAACCCGACTGGGTGGTGGCCGCAGTACCTCATCTCGTCAAGCGGACCCACTCGGCGCCGGCCTACGACCCCGAACGGGGCAGGGTGCTGGTGCGGGAAGAACAGTCCTTGCAGGGGCTGGTGCTGGCGGTTGATAGCCGGGTCGACTTCGCGACGATTGCGCCGGAGGCGGCGCGCGAGGTGTTTGTATGCGAGGCCTTGGTGGACGCCCGATTGGGCGCTATGCCCGGCTTTCTCGCCCACAATCTGCAACTCCTGGAAGAGATTGCGGGCTGGGAAGCCCGCACCCGGCGGCCTGACCTGCACGCCGATCGCGAGCGACTGGCAGCGTTCTATCTGGCGCGTCTGCCGGCAACGGTCGCAAGCCGCAAAGCCCTGATGCGCTGGCTGGAATCTGGCAGGCACCACGACCGTCAACTGCATATGGGCTGGGAGCATGCGACCCGTGACCAACTGGGGCCGCTGCAAAAGCATTTGTTTCCCGCCAGTTTGTCCGTCCCCGCAGGCGAACTCCCGCTGTCTTACAGCTTTGCGCCGGCGCAGGACGATGACGGCGTAACCGTCACCATTCCGCTGCCGGTGTTGGCCGCGCTGCGCCCGGAAGATTTTGAACGCCTCGTGCCAGGTCTGTTGCGCGACAAGGTCTTTGCCCTGCTCAAAGCGCTGCCCAAAGAGAGGCGCCGGGTCGTCTCACCGTTAAACGAATTTGCCACCGCGCTGAGCTCGGCGCTGGAGGACGTTCCGGGGCCGCTGGGGGCGTGTCTTTCGCAACTGGTGCAGCGCTTGACGGGCAGTCTCGTGCCGGAGGAGGCCTGGCAGAGCGAGCGGCTGCCGGCGCATCTGCAGATGCGGTTTATCGTCGTCGATGATGAGGGCACGACGCTGGCCGCCGGACGCGATCTGGGAGCCTTGCAGGCTTCGCAGGTCAAGGCGACGGCCTTGGCGTTCCGTGCGGCAGCCTGGTCGGCGAGCGGTGAAAGCCGCGGCGGCTGGTGTTTTGGTGAACTGCCCGAGCGCACGACGACGCGCGTCAACGGGATCCTGTTGGAAGGGTTTCCCGCGCTGGTGCCCGTCGCGGGGGCGGTCAAGCTAGAAATGCAGGCCGACGCAGCTAGCGCCTTGCGCTGTCATCGGGCAGGCGTCGCCCGACTGCTGACGCTGACGGCCACCGCAGAAACCCGTGCGCTGCGCCGCGAACTTGCCGCCGAAACCCGGATGGCGCTGGCGGCGCCGCGCTTCGGCTGGTCGCAGCCGCTGGCGGATTGGTTAATCGATGAGGCCTTTGGTGACTGCCTTGGTAACGCACTTCCGCGAAGTCAAACTGACTTTGAGCAGTTGCTGGCCAGCGTTCGTGGCCCGGTCACGCCGGCCCTCAGAGCATTGGTTAAAAGTTTCAGCGCGCTCTTCGCGCGCGGCGTGGCCTTGGCCGGGCGGATCGAGACGGCGGGCGAGCGATTACCCGCCAGCGTGCGTCTGGATCTCCGGGCGCAGTTGGATGAGCTGCTTGGGCCGGTAGGTCTTGCGGCCAGTGACGGTGCGATGCGGCGACACTGCGAGCGGTACCTCCGGGGAATGGAAATCCGTCTTGAGCGCCTGCTGCAAGATCCCGCGAAGGACGCGCGCAAGTTTGACGCTATCGCGGCGGTCGTAAGCGCCGGCAGCGAGGCGTGCGGGGATTCATCCCGCCCGGAAGCCGCGCAGTTGCGCTATTTTCTGCAGGAACTGCGCGTGGCCAGTTTCGCGCCGGAACTGCGGACCGCAGAGCCGGTTTCTGCCGCGCGAGTCGCGCAGATCATCGCAATTTGCCGGAGCGCCTGAGATGCCATCGTCGGAAATTATCTTCGCGCTGTGCGTGGTGTTTACCGGGGCCGCTATTCTGGCGACCGCCGCCCTGTTTGCGCGGCAGGCGATGATCGTGGCGTATATCGCAGTGGGCGCACTTTGCGGCCCGGGCGCGCTCGGACTCGTGCATGACACCGGCTGGCTGGCCGGTGTCGCCGAGGTGGGCATCATGTTTTTGCTCTATCTGCTCGGCATGAACATGGCCCCGCGGCAGTTGCTGAGAACCTTGCGCGAAGCGCTGGCGGTTACGCTGGGCTCATCGCTCGTTCTATTGGCGTTGGGCGGCGGACTGGCCTCCGTGCTGGGCTTCGGCGTTGCCGAGAGTCTGGTGATCGGGGCGGCGATGATGTTCTCCAGCACAATTATCGGTCTCAAGCTGCTCCCGACCACGACCTTGCACCATCAGCGCATGGGGCAGGTGATGATCAGTATCTTGCTGCTGCAGGACTTGCTTGCGATTGGGGTGCTGCTGGCCGTGCGGGCGAGTGCGATGGACGAGGGGGGACTGTTGGCGGTCCTCCGGCAGCTATTGGGCTTTCCGCTGCTAATGGGCGTTGCCTGGGCGCTGGAGCGATGGCTAATCGAGCCGCTGCTGCGGCGCTTCGATCGCATTCACGAATATATGTTTTTGCTGGTCATTGCCTGGTGTCTGGCGATGGCCGAACTTGCGGGGGCGCTGGGTTTGTCGCATGAAATCGGGGCGTTTATCGCCGGCGTTGCGCTGGCCAACTGTCCGGCCGCGCTCTATCTGGCGGATGCCCTGCGCCCGTTACGTGATTTCTTTCTGATTCTGTTTTTTTTCACGCTGGGCGCGGGGCTGGAGGGGGTGCATTTACAGGATGCGCTGCTGCCGGCAATGGCGCTGGCTGCGCTGATGCTGCTGGCCAAACCGCTATGTTTTCACTGGTGGCTACGCCGCGCCGGGGAGCCGCCGGAGTTTGCCGCGCAGACCGGGGTGCGGCTGGGACAAATCAGCGAATTCGGCTTGCTAATCGCCGTGGCGGCGCTGACGAACGGGCTGATCCGCGAACCGGCAGCGCTAGTCATCCAGCTGGCGGCGGTGATCACCTTTGTCGTGTCGAGCTATCTCATCGTGCTCAACTACCCGACGCCGATCGCGGTGCGCGACGACCTGCGACAGGATTAGGCTCTGGCGCTAATACTCGTATTGGCGCTTGAAAGACTCGCGGTCGCGGCGGTCCTTTTTGCTCAGCTTGCCGTGACGCGGGTCTTCTACCACCGCGGTCATGCGCAACTGCTCGGCAATCTGCTGGCGCGCGGCGATGCTCGCGGCCGATTCGGTGTAGAGCGTGGCGACCAGTGCCGCCCCCACCCGTTGCGGCGCGATGCCAATCACTTCAATCTCATGCACGAAGGGCGGGTGTTTGACCCGCAACCGATCGCCCGGGCGGACTACGCGGGACGGTTTTGCCGCTTGGCCGTTGACCTCGATGCGGCCGGCCTTGATGGCGTCTACCGCCAACGCGCGGGTCTTTATCAGCCGCACACACCACAGCCACTTGTCGAGTCGTTGTTCGTCCATGGACGCAAGTCATACACTGCGCCGGGCCAGTCGGCAACGGCGAGCTTGTGTTTATTAGAGGAGGGCCAGCATGGCCGTTGAAAAAGCGTTTATTCCCTTGCGCATCGCCGTGCTGACCGCCTCGGACAGCCGGAACGAAGACAACGACACCTCCGGCAAGCTGCTGGTACAGCGATTGACCGATGCCGGACACCTGCTCCACGACAAGCGCATCGTGCGGGACGATGTTTATCTGATCCGTGCCGCGCTGTCGGTGTGGATCGCAGATCCGGATTGTTCGGTCATCCTCACGACCGGCGGCACCGGCGTGACCGGCCGTGACGGGACGCCCGAAGCGGCGCAGGTGCTGTTCGACAAGACCATCGATGGGTTTGGCGAAATGTTCAGGGTGCTGTCCTACGCTCAAATCAAAACCTCGACGCTGCAGTCGCGGGCGCTGGCTGGTGTGGCCAATGGCACCTATATCTTCTGTTTGCCGGGCTCGACCGGCGCCTGCGCGACGGGTTGGGATGAACTTATTTCGGCCCAACTGGACTACCGCACGAGGCCCTGCAACCTGGCAGAACTAATCCCCCGCTTGCTCGAGCGCTGAGGGGCTTGCGGGCGTTCAAATGCAGCGCATCTGCCTATAATGCTGCACGTGCGTAAGTGGCTGGGTGTGGGCGGCGCGCTGGCGGGTGCGGCGGCGATCGTCGCCGGTGCGGTCGGAGCGCATGTGGTGCCGCTTGAACCCGGATCGGCGCTGGCTAGACGCTACGACACAGCGGTCACCTACCTGCTGATACACGCCCTTGTGGTGACCTTGGGGCACTGGTGCAGACCGCGTCTGCCGCGCGTCTGGGATGCGGCCCGCGTAGCGATGTTGCTCGGCGCGATGTTGTTCAGCGGCGGATTGCTGACCGCGGTCGTCACCGGCTGGCGGGTGCCGTTCATCCCGGCGGGCGGCATGTGTCTGATTGCTGGATGGCTGCTGGCGGCAATTGCGGTAGCACGCTCAACAGAAGGTGGCTGGACGGCCACAGACGAGGAAAAGACGTGAATAACTGGCGACTGGGTTTTTATGCAGCGGTGCTGGGCGGGGTCTTGATGCTGCCTGATGCGGCGCTTGCGCGGCAGTATCCGCTGGCGGGGGAAGTTATTGGCGAACTGGGTCTCACCACCACGGTGCGCACTGACACCATCGCGGACATCGCCCGCGCGTACAGTCAGGGCTATAACGAAATGCGCCTGTCCAACCCGTCGGTTGACCCCTGGTTGACCGGTGATGACACCGAAGTGGTCATCCCCAGCCAATACGTACTGCCCAAGACCTCGCCGGAAGGCATCATCATCAATATTCCCGAAATGCGGATGTATCACTACCTGCCGGCCGCCAAGGGCGCGCCGCGGCAGGTTGCGACCTATCCCATCAGCATTGGACGTCAGGACTGGTCTACCCCGCATGGGGCGACCAAGGTCGTCAGCAAGGTAAAAGACCCGTCGTGGACGCCGCCCGCCTCGATCCGTAAGGAGCATGCCGCGATGGGAGACATCCTGCCGGCGGTAGTGCCGCCCGGGCCGAAGAATCCACTCGGCGCTTACAGCCTAAAGCTCGGATTTTCGGGCTATTTGATTCATGGCACTGACAAGCCATACGGGATCGGCATGCGGGTGACCCACGGTTGCATGCGCATGTATCCCAACGACATCGAGACAGTTTTTCGGACAGTGCCCGTCGGTACCACGGTGCGTTTGGTGAATCAGCCGTTCAAGGTCGGGCTGCTTCACGATCGTCTGATGCTGGAAGTCCATCCGGCGCTGGAAGAGGACGCGCCAAAGCTGGCGGCCGCGCAGTTCACCACCGTGGTCAACCTGCTTGCACCTTATGCAGATAAATACGCGTTGAGCATCAACTGGAAGGCGCTGCGCGCGGCGGTCTATCAGAAAACCGGCGTGCCGGTTGAAATTGGGCAGATTGCGCCCCGCATGGCGCCAGGTGCGGCGACGGCCATGACCCCCTGAGCGGCAAGGGGTAAGCCGCACCAGTCACACGGCGCGGCGCCTGCAGACTCCACCAAAAAAGAACCCCGCCGAAGCGGGGTTCTTTGTGCAGGGAAGCCGGTTGGCTTACTTGCGCATCGCCTTTTCGAACAGGCTGTCCAGGCGGGACTTGTTGTCGTTGCAGCAAGCCTGCGCGGCATCGGCAGCGGCCTGGGCAGCAGCAGCGGCTTCGGTCGCCTTGGCGGCAGCCTTGCCAGCGGCGTCAGCCTGAGAGGCGGCAGCGGAGGCCTTGGAGGAGGCTTCGCTGGCCTTGGCTTCAACAGCGGCGAGCTGTTCCTTGGTCACATTGGAGCAACCGGCGACGAGGCCAAAAACGCTGGCCAGCACAGCGGCGCGAACCGCAAAGGAAACGGATTTCTTCATGACTATTCTCCTATCAACTTGAACGAACATTCCTAGTGAGGAATTCTTGTAAATTAACGAGCAAATGATGACCCAATTCAACCACTAGTGCAATTAGTTGAACGCAGTTTCCAGCACGCCCGCGCGGTCCAGTTCCAGCAGGCGCTGATGCAACGCCACGATCATCCCAGCCGTTGCACCCCAGATCCGGTAGTCGTTGAACCAGATTTCGAAATAGCTGCGGCGTTGGCCGCCAAATTCTCGCTCGCAGCTGCTGTGATTGTCCGGATTCAGCACATGGGCCAAGGGGACGTGAAAAACTTCGGCCACTTCGGCCGCTGCCGGACGGTACGGATAGTCGGGCCGTAATAATCCGACTACCGGGACCACGCCGTAGCCGGTACCGGTGGCATGGAGAGACAGCGCACCCAGCAGCGTCACGTCTGCCGGACATATGCCCAACTCCTCTTCGGCCTCACGCAGGGCGGTGTGGCCGACGTCGCGATCGCCTTCGTCAACCCGTCCGCCGGGAAAGCTGATTTGCCCCGGGTGGCTGCTGAGATTCGCATTGCGCACGGTTAAGAGGAGTTCCGGTCCTGCGCTCGCCAGCACCACGGGCACCAGCACGGCCGCCGGCCGCAAGGCCTCGGGATTTGATTCCCCCGGCAGCACAAGCGGATGCAGCCCGATCGGCTGGACGGCGCGCGAGAGCACGCTTGCTACCGTGTCGGGTGTCAACACCGGTAATCGCAGCATGCCTATTTTTCCGGCGGGACCCGGCCCCAGGCGGCGGTTCCCGTGCCGGTTGCCGCCATCGACTTGCCGACCAGCCCTTGCAGGGCCTGGTCGACACTGTCCATCCGGTTTTGGTGGCAGTAGGACAGCAATGAATCGATATTTTCCGGCATGGAATATTCCCCGGTGACCCGGTAGACGCCGGGCGTTACCCGATTGAGCGCAGACAGGTAACCCGCCACAAAATGTTTGTAGGCGGTGATGTCGCCGGCTTCATTGGCTTTCACAAACTGATTGCAGGAGGTCTGGCCTAAGCCCCAGATGGCGTAGTTGCCCGAAGCGTCCGCCGCCCAGCTGGCCTGGCCATACGCCAGAACGACGGCGAGCGCCGCGCGGTACCAGCGGGCGAGCGGCCCTTGCAGGGGCCGGATGTCTCGATTCATGAACATTCTCCTGCGCAGCCGTAACAGCGGGTTTAGACGAGATTGAGGCTCCGCGCGCGGGACTTGAACTGAGCCCGCAGGAATTCCATCTGGTCGGCGAGAATCCGGCGGTTCGACAGGGCCAGAAACTCCGCCCAGTTCGGCACAAAAGGGACCGCCAGCAGCGGCATCCGCGCTTGCTCGGGCCGGCGCCCGCCCTTACGCGTATTGCAGTGACGACAGGCCGTGACCACGTTTGACCAGACGTCCAGCCCGCCCTGTGACAAGGGTTGCACGTGATCGCGGGTCAGTTGGCCTTCGGCATACTGGTTGCCGCAGTACATGCAGAGACAGCCATCGCGGCGAAACAGTTCGTGATTATTGAGTGGTGGCGCTGTGCGCTGCATGAGCGGCGCGCGCTGCCCACGTTTTACCGCAATGATGCTGTGAACGGTAATGCTTGAGCGGGCGCCGGTGCCGCGGGCGATGCCGCCACGAAAAGTAAATTCATTGTCGCCAGCGGTCCAGGCGACCAGATTGCGGCTGTAGAGGCAGACGGCGTCTTCCCACGCAATCCAGCGCACCGGCGCGCCGGACACATCAAGGCGGAGAATCAGCGGGGTCGGGGCCATGTGCGCAGTCAGGGTGTTCCGATAGGCGTCCAGACGTTGACAATGCATTCTTCGCAGAATTCACCGCTTTATCAAGCAGACTTGCGCGACAAGTTTGCCCTACGCAGGTTTACCCATGAGCCAGTCGATTGAAGCCCTGTTACGCGTAATGGCCAGCCTGCGCGATCCAGATCGCGGGTGCCCCTGGGATCGTGAGCAAACCATGCGCTCGCTTACCCGCTACACGGTAGAAGAAGTGTTCGAGGTGATCGATTGCATTGAGCGGGAGGACTATCAGGCGCTCCCGGAAGAACTGGGCGACCTGCTGTTTCAAATCGTGTTTTACGCGCGGATCGGTGAAGAAGAGGGGCGCTTCAATTTTGCTGACATCACGGCGCGGATTGTTGAAAAACTGACCCGCCGGCACCCGCACGTGTTCGCTGCGGCGCCCCAGTTGGACGCGTCGGCACAGCAGCAGCGCTGGGAATCCCTCAAAGCTGAAGAGCGTGCCCTGAAGGGCGGCGGCGAGAGCCTGATGGCGGACATTCCGCGCACGCTGCCGGCCTTGATGCGGGCTTATAAATTGCAGGGCAGGGCGGCGCGCGCGGGGTTTGACTGGCCGGATCTTGCGCCGGTGTTCGAGAAAGTCCACGAGGAACTGGCGGAAATTGGCGCGGCAATCGACAGCGGCAAGTCAGAGGCGGTCGAGGCTGAGGTCGGCGACCTGCTCTTTACCTGCGTCAACCTGGCCCGCCATCTGGCGGTTGAGCCCGAGACCGCCCTGCGACGATCCAGCGAGCGCTTCGAGGCGCGCTTTCGTCACATGGAAGCCAGCGCTGCGGCGGTTGATGAGCGTCTTGAGGCTCTGTCGCCGGACCGGCAGGACCGCCTGTGGCGAGCTGCCAAACAGGCGCTGGATCAACCAGCGCCTGCATCAGACTAGCGGGTCGGCCTCAGGCGGGCTTGGACTTGTCTTTGAAAATCAGCGCGTAAGCCGAGTGGTTGTGGATGGACTCAAAGTTTTCTGACTCCACCGTGTAACTCAGCACGCGGTCGTCGCGGTTCAGCAGGAGAGCCGTCTCGCGCACCATGTCTTCGACGAAGCGCGGATTGTCGTAGGCGCGTTCCGTGACGTACTTCTCGTCCGGGCGCTTCAGGAGCCCGTAAAGCTCGCAAGAGGCCACGCTTTCGACCATATCGATGAACTCTTCAATCCACACGAAGCCGCTGACCTTCGCTTCGATGGTGACGTGCGAGCGCTGGTTGTGCGCGCCGTAATTGGAGATTTTCTTCGAGCAGGGGCACAGCGTCGTGACCGGCACCACCACTTTGACCGACATGGTTTCGACCCCGTGGTCGATTTCACCGATGAAGCTCACGGTGTAGTCGAGCAGGCTTTTAACGCCGCTGACCGGTGCGGCTTTCAGCACGAAATAGGGGAAGGTCATTTCGATGCGGCCGGTCTGCGCCTCGAGCAGAACAGCCATCTCGGCCACCATGCTCCGGAAGGTCGGGACCGAAATTTCGTAGTCGTGGCCGTTCAGGACTTCCACGAACCGCGACATGTGCGTGCCCTTGAAGTTGTGCGGCAGGCCCACGTACATATTAAAGTTGGCAACGGTGTGTTGCTCGCGCCCGGCGCGGTCCTTGACCACTACGGGGTGTCGGATGTCTTTGATGCCCACCCGGTCGATCGCAATCTGGCGGGTGTCTTCAAATCCCTGCACGTCAGGGATTTGCTGAATCTGGTTGATGCCGTTGGCCATGTCGTTCATCGGGAACTCCTCAAGTGGCGTCTGGGCGTAAGCGCCTGACGCGTTTAGCCGCTCCCTCGGAGAGGCGCCGGAAAGTGTAGACCCTCGCGCCTGCGCGCTCTACCTGACGCCGGTCAAGGTTAAAGCCGGCTAGCGGTCACGCCTGACGATGTATCGCGCAAGGTCACGTAGGGTGTCGGCTCGCTGGTCGAAGACTTCAAGCGCCGCGAGGGCTTCATCGCACAACCGCTGCGCGGTGGCCTTGGCCTCGGTCATGCCAAGCAGATTGGGGTAGGTGGGTTTATCCCGGTCCTGATCCGAGCCCTGCGGCTTGCCGATGACGGCGGTCTCTCCCTCTACGTCCAGAATGTCATCCTGGACCTGAAAGGCGAGGCCGATGCAGCGGGCGTAGGCGCGCAGACGCTCACCGAGCAGTGCATCCGTCCCGCCGCCGCCCATAAAGCCCAGCACCACGCTGGCGCTGATGAGTGCGCCGGTCTTATGCAGGTGCATGTTTTCGAGTTCGGGCAGGCTGATTTTCTGGCCGACCGCGGCCAGATCGATGGCCTGACCGCCGGCCATGCCCAGCGAACCGCTGGCCGTGGTCAGGGTCAGGATCATCTGCACGCGGGTCTCGGCGCTGACAGTCAGCGCGGGGTCTTTGGCCAGCGCTTCAAACGCCAGCGCCTGCAGGGCGTCGCCGGCAAGGATCGCGGTGGCCTCGTCAAAGGCCCGGTGGCAGGTTGGTCGACCGCGGCGCAGGTCATCGTTGTCCATGGCCGGCAGGTCATCGTGAATCAGCGAATAGGCGTGGATAAATTCCACCGCCGCCGCGCTGCCATCCAGGGCGTCCTGACTGGCCCCAATCGCGGCGCCGGCCGCGTAGACCAACAACGGACGCACGCGCTTGCCGGGACCCAGCGTCGCGTAGCGCATGGCCTCGTGCAGCCGCTGGGGCGGCAGGCTGGCCGCGGGCAGCCAGCGGTCGAGCGCTTGCTCGGCGCGTTGCTGGAAAGTTTTCAGCGTGTCTTCAAAGCGCGTCGTCATCTTCGGATTCGTCCAGATCGGGGGCGAGGCTGCTGCTCGCAGCTACCAGTTGTTCGTTGCCGTCGCGCTGGCTGAGGAGCTGGATTTTCTGCTCAGCTTCGCGCAGCGCCTGCTGACAGTCACGGGCCAGCGCAATGCCGCGCTCGAAAGTCTGCAGGGCATCTTCGAGGCTCAAATCGCCGCGCTCCATGCGCACCACCAGTTGCTCAAGTTCAGCGAGTGCGGGCTCGAACTGGGGGGCAGATTTTTTTTTCACGGGATGTGCTTGCCAATGCTGTCGGAGCGGGGTGGGCCCGCACTGTAACGACGGCCTCGCGGCAGGGTCAATGCGAGCACGCTACCGGCTTGCAATCGGCGAATCTCGACGTTTAGACTCGCCCCCAGATTTAGACTCAGTCTAAACCGCTAACAGGCGCGACCAGCGCCCCCACGCACCCACCCAATTCATTGAGGAAAGCACCATGCCAGCTTTGAAAGGGACCAAGACCGAAGCCAACCTGAAGGCCGCGTTTGCCGGCGAATCCCAGGCTAACCGTCGCTACCTGTATTTCGCGCAGAAGGCCGACGTCGAAGGCTTCAACGATATCTCCGCGGTGTTTCGCTCGACCGCCGAAGGTGAAACCGGTCACGCCCACGGCCACCTCGAGTACCTGGAAGAGTCCGGCGATCCGGCGACCGGCGAGCCGATTGGCACCACCGCGCTGAACCTGAAGGCCTCGATCGCTGGCGAAACCCACGAGTACACCGATATGTACCCGGGCATGGCCAAGGCCGCGCGCGACGAAGGCTTCGACGAAATCGCCGACTGGTTCGAGACGCTGGCCAAGGCCGAGCGTTCGCACGCCAACCGCTTCCAGAAGGCGCTGGACTCGATGGGCTAAACGCCCCGTCGATGCGTGCATGATGAAGCCGGGTTCGCCCGGCTTCGTTCTTTCAGACCTACCGCGCCGCAGGGTGCGCGCTGCAAGGAGATCCCCATGGCCACAGGTGAATCGTCACGACGCGAAGGCAGTCTCGAAGCTCCGACCCGCCACCCTCTGGACTGGCGGTCGCCCGATTTCTACAACAAGGACTCGCTGTTTCACGAACTCGAGCGCGTGTACGACATCTGCCACGGCTGTCGGCGCTGTGTGAGCCTGTGCAATTCGTTTCCGGTGCTGTTCGATCTGGTCGACGAATCGCCGACCATGGAAGTCGACGGCATCAAGAAAGACGACTACTGGAAAGTCGTTGACCAGTGCTATCTCTGCGACCTCTGCTACATGACCAAGTGCCCCTACGTGCCGCCGCACGAGTGGAACGTTGATTTCCCGCACCTGATGCTGCGGGCCAAGGCCGTGAAGTTCAAAGACGGCGAGGTGAGCCTGCGCGACAAGGTGCTGACCTCGACCGACGCGGTGGGCAAGTTGGCCTCCATTCCGGTCGTCGTGCAGGCGGTCAACGCGGCCAATAACAGCAAACCGCTGCGGCAGGTCATGGAAAAAGTCATCGGCATTCACGCCGACGCCCCCTTGCCGCGCTTCGAAAGCAACACCGCGCGCAAACGCCTGGAACATGCGCCGGCTGCGCCCGCGCGCGCCGAACCGACCGCGGAAACGACCGGCAAAGTCGCGGTGTTCCTCACCTGTTACGGCAACCGCAACGCGCCGGCGGTGGTGGAAGACATGGTCGCCGTGTTCCGCCATAACGACATTGAGGTGCGCATCACCGGCAGCGAAGTGTGCTGCGGCATGCCGAAGCTCGAACTGGGCGATCTGGAAACGGTGGCCAAACATCGCGAGGCCAACGTCGCCGCGCTGCTGCCGCTGGTCGAGCAGGGCTATGACCTCATTGCGCCCATTCCGAGCTGCGTGCTGATGTTCAAACAGGAACTGCCCTTGATGTTCCCGGAAGACGAGCGTCTGGCGAAGATCAAGCGGGCGTTCTTCGACCCCTTCGAATACCTGATGCTCCGCCACAAGGCGGGCAAGCTGCGGACCGATTTTAACGAGGCCATCGGCAAGGTGGCGCACCACGTGCCCTGCCATCAGCGCGTGCAGAACATCGGTCTGAAAACCAAGGAAGTGCTCGAACTGGCGCCCGACACCAGCGTGACCTCAATCGAACGCTGCTCCGGCCACGACGGGACTTATGCGGTGAAGGCTGAGAACTACGCATTCGCGAAAAAGATCTGCAAACCGGTAGTCAATCGTATTGCCGAGGGCGGTTTCGACCACTACCTCAGCGATTGCCCGATGGCGGGTGAACTCATCGAGCAGGGCGTGGCGACCAGCGAAGCCACCTCGGCCTTTACCCTGTTGCGACAAGCCTACGGAATCTGACCATGCCCAAACTTACCCGAGACGACCTGATGCCGCTCGAGCGCTACCACGCGGCGCGACCCGAGTTCCGGCGTCAGGTTATTGCCCACAAGGCGGCACGCCAGCTCACGCTGGGCGGGCACGCTACGCTCTACTTTGAAGACCGGCTAACCATCCAGTATCAGATTCAGGAAATGCTGCGGGTCGAGCGCATTTTCGAAGCTGAGGCGATCGACGACGAGTTGAACGCCTACAACCCGTTGATTCCGGATGGGGACAACTGGAAAGCCACGTTCATGATCGAATACCCGGACATCGAAGAGCGCCGCGTCGCGCTGGAGCGCCTGGTCGGGATCGAACACCGCGTGTGGGCGCGCGTCGGCGACTTGCCGACGGTTTACGCCATCGCCGATGAAGACATGGAGCGCTCGCGCGAAGCCAAGACTTCGGCAGTGCATTTCGTGCGCTTCCCCCTCACGCCGGCGATGGTCGCAGCGGCCAAGGCGGGCGCCAGCATTGGAATCGGCATTGACCATCCGCAGTACCTGCACGCCAGCGACCCCCTGCCGCCGACCGTCCGTGAGACACTGGTGGCCGATCTGGCTTGACCCGATCCGGGGCTTGGCACACCATCCGCGCCGCGCCGCCGGCGCCTTTTGACCATCCCCCGGGAAGACACCATTGAGCGCTCGCTACGACGCCGCCGACATTGAAGTCCTGACCGGCCTGCAGCCGGTCCGCAAACGGCCCGGGATGTATACCGATACCGCCCGGCCCAATCATCTGGTGCAGGAGGTCGTCGACAACAGCGTCGACGAGGCGCTGGCCGGTCACTGCCGACGTATCGACGTCATTCTCCACGCCGATGGCTCGGTCAGTGTGGCGGATGACGGCCGCGGCATGCCGGTCGACCTGCACCCCGGGGAGCAGATCTCCGGCGTCGAGGTCATCCTTACCCGACTGCACGCCGGCGGAAAATTCTCCAATCGCAACTACAAATTCTCCGGCGGCCTGCACGGCGTCGGCGTGTCGGTCGTCAACGCCTTGTCGACGCCGTTACAGGTCCGCGTGAAGCGCGGTGGCGTCGAGTACGCCATGACTTTTAACGGTGGCGAACCGGTGACGCCGCTGGAAGAAGTCGGCAAGGTCGGCCGCAACAACACCGGCACCAGCATCCGCTTCTGGCCGGACGCCCAGTTTTTTGATTCCACGCGCATTCTCACGCCGCGCTTGAAGCATCTGCTGCGCGCGAAGGCGGTGCTCTGTCCGGGGCTTACCGTGTCCTTGCTGGACGAAGCCGCCGGCGAGCGCGACCTGTGGTACTACGAGGACGGTCTGCGGGGCTACTTGACCGCCGCCATGCCGGACGCCGATCTCGTGCCGCAAGAAGCCATCCAGGGTCACACCGAAAGCGAGCAGGCCGCCGTGACCTGGGCCCTGCAGTGGCGCGCTGACGAGGCCGAACTGGTTGCCGAAAGTTATGTGAATCTGGTGCCGACCGCGCAGGGTGGCACGCATGTCAACGGTCTGCGGCAGGGCGTGCTGGAAGCGCTGCGCGAGTTCTGCGAGTTTCGCAACCTGCTCCCGCGCGGCATCAAAATCACCGCCGAAGACGCCGCCGAACGGCTGGCCTACGTCTTGTCGCTCAAGATGACCGAGCCGCAGTTTTCCGGCCAGACCAAGGAACGTCTGTCCAGTCAGGGCGCCAGCGGGATCGTAGCGACCGCCGTGCGCGACGCGCTGGCGCTATGGCTCAACCAGCACGTGGAAGCCGGCGAACGCATCGCGCAGCTCGCCATCGATCGCGCGCTCATTCGCCAACGCGCCGCCAAGGCGGTGGTGCGCAAGAAACTCGCCGGCGCCGGGCCGGCCTTGCCCGGCAAGCTGACCGATTGCACCTCGAACGATCTCAATCAGTCCGAACTGTTCCTGGTCGAAGGCGACTCCGCCGGCGGTTCGGCCAAGCAGGCGCGCGACAAGGACTTTCAGGCCATCCTCCCGCTTCGCGGCAAAATCATGAATACCTGGGAAGTGGAATCGACCCAGGTGCTGGCCTCGCAGGAAGTGCACGACATCGCGGTCGCGATCGGCGTGGACCCGGCCAGCAGCAATCTTGAGGGCCTGCGCTACGGCAAAATCTGCATCCTGGCGGACGCCGACTCCGACGGCGCGCACATCGCAACGCTGCTCTGCGCGCTCTTTGTGCGCCACTTCCGCCCGGTGGTGGAAGCCGGTCATGTCTACGTGGCCATGCCGCCGCTCTATCGCATCGATGCCGGCAAGCAGGTCGCCTACGCGCTCGATGACGCCGAGCGCGACACGCTGGTGAAGCGGCTGGAGGCCGACCGCGTGCGCGGCAAAATCAGCATCCAGCGCTTCAAGGGTCTGGGCGAAATGAACCCCTCGCAACTGCGCGAAACCGCCATGCTGCCGTCCTCGCGACGGCTGGTGCAGTTAACCATCGATGACAATCTGGCCACCGACTCCCTGATGGACCTGCTGCTCGCCAAAAAGCGTTCCGGTGAACGCCGCGACTGGCTGGAACGCAAGGGTAATCTGGCGGCGGTCGACTAGGCCCGGCAGGAGCAATACGCGATGGGTGAAAAAGCACAAATCGAACGCCGGCCGCTGCGGGAGTTTACCGAGCAGGCCTACCTCGACTATTCGATGTACGTCATCCTCGACCGCGCGCTGCCGCATCTGGCCGACGGGCTCAAACCCGTACAGCGCCGCATCGTCTATGCGATGTCCGAGCTCGGCTTGAGCGCGGCCTCCAAGCACAAGAAGTCGGCGCGCACGGTGGGCGACGTCATCGGCAAGTTCCACCCGCACGGCGACTCGGCCTGCTACGAGGCCATGGTGCTGATGGCGCAGCCCTTCAGCTATCGCTATCCGCTGGTCGACGGCCAGGGCAACTGGGGCTCGCCGGACGATCCGAAATCCTTCGCCGCCATGCGCTACACCGAAGCGCGGCTCACCCGTTATGCCGATACGCTGCTGTCCGAACTGGAGCAGGGCACGGCCGACTGGGTGCCCAATTTCGACGGCACGCTGGACGAACCCAAACTGCTCCCGGCGCGCCTGCCGAATGTGCTGCTCAATGGCACCACCGGCATTGCGGTGGGCATGGCGACCGATATTCCGCCGCACAACCTGCGCGAGATCGCCGCCGCCTGTGTGCTGTTGCTGGAGAGCCCCAACGCCAGCCTGAGCGAGGTCTGCGCGCACGTGCGCGGACCAGATTTCCCGTCTGGCGGCGAGCTCATCACCCCGGCCGCCGACTTACGCCAGATGTACGAGACCGGCCACGGTTCGCTGCGGATGCGCGCGGTATTTGGCGAAGAAAGCGGCAATATCGTGATCACCGAATTGCCGTATCAGACCTCGGGCGCCAAGGTCATCGAGCAGATCGCGGGCCAGATGACGGCCAAGAAACTGCCGATGCTCGAAGATATCCGCGACGAATCCGATCACGAAACGCCCACCCGCATCGTGCTGATTCCGCGCTCCAACCGGGTCGATCTGGAAGCGCTGATGCAGCACCTCTTCGCGACCACCGACCTGGAACGCACGCTGCGCGTAAACCTGAACGTGGTGGGGCTGAACGGCCTGCCCGGCGTGCGCAACCTCCGGGCGATGCTGCTGGAGTGGCTGGAATACCGCACGGAAACCGTCCGCCGGCGGCTGCAGTTCCGGCTCGACAAGGTCATCGACCGTTTGCATATCCTGGACGGCTACCTCATCGCCTATCTGAATATCGATGAAGTCATCCACATCATCCGCACCGAGGACGAGCCCAAGGCTGCGCTGATCGCGCGCTTCGGGCTGACCGGCACCCAGGCCGACGCCATCCTCGACCTCCGCCTGCGCCATCTGGCGCGGCTGGAAGAAATGAAAATCCGCGGCGAGCAGGCCGAGCTTGAAGCCGAGCGCAAGCGCATCGAACTCATCCTGGGCTCGCCGCGCCGGCTCAAAACACTGGTCCGGCAGGAAATCGAACGTGATGCGGACGAATACGGCGACGAGCGACGCACGGCGCTGGTCGAGCGGGCGGCAGCCAAGGCGCTGGATGAAACCGAACTCGTCCCGTCCGAGCCCGTCACGGTCGTGCTGTCCGAAAAAGGTTGGGTGCGTTCCGCCAAGGGCCACGACATCGACCCCACCCAGCTCGCCTTCCGCAGCGGCGACAGCTTCCTCGCTGCCGCGCGTGGCCGCAGCAACCAGACGGCGGTGTTCCTCGGCGCCGACGGGCGAAGCTATTCGATCGGCGCGCACACCTTGCCGTCGGCGCGGGGGATGGGCGAGCCGCTGGCCGGCCGTCTGTCGGCGCCGGACGGCGTGGCTTTTGTCTCGGTCGCGATCGGCAATCCGGCGCAGGAAGTGCTGCTGCTGTCGAACGCCGGCTACGGTTTCCGCAGCAGCTTTGAAGGCCTTTACGCCAAGAACAAGGCCGGCAAATCAATGCTGTCGGTGCCAGAAGGTGCGCAGGCGATGACGCTGGTGCCGGTCGACCAGCCGGAGCAAACGGAAGTGGCCTGTTTGACCACAGCCGGCCAGTTGCTGGTGTTCAAGCTCGAGGAGTTGCCGCAACTGCCGCGCGGCAAGGGCGTGAAGCTGGTGCAAATCCCCGGCAACAAATTCAAGTCCGGCGAGGAAACGCTCAAGGCGGTGGTGCTGCTAGGCCCGGGCCGTAGCCTCAAGGTATTCGCTGGCAATCGCCATCTGACCATCAAGGGCCGCGATCTGGACGCCTATCGAGGCGAGCGCGGCAAGCGCGGTGGTCGTCTGCCGCGCGGCTTCCAGCGGGTGGAGGGACTCGAAGTCATCGACTAGGCGAGGACGCGCGGCCTAAAAAAGCCCCGCCTGCTGCGCGCCGGCATCCGGCGTGAAGTTGGCAAGGCCGACGCCGACCAGCCGAAAGCGCTGCCCGTGATCGGCCACGCGCTGAAGCAATTGCTCGGCGAGTTGTCGCACTTCTTCTTCCGAACCCGGCGGCAACGGCGGCGTCAGGCTGCGGGTCAAGGTCTTGAAGTCCGCGGTCTTTAGCTTGAGGACCACGGTGCGCGCAACCCGCTCGCCGTCCCGCGCGTGCGGCCAGATCTGCGCCGCCATCGCCGGCAGGCAGGCCGCCAGTTCGCCCAGCATCAAATCTTTCTCAAACGTCCGTTCGCTGGACACCGATTGCACCGGCCGGTCGGGCATCACCGGGCGCTCGTCTATGCCCTGCGCCAGCTCGTGCAGACGCTGGCCCAGTTTGCCGAAGCGGGCGAGCAGGGCGGGCAGGGGTTCGGCGCGCAGTTCCGCCACCGTGTTGATCTGCATCTCGGCCAGCAATTTGTTGGTTGCCTCCCCCACACCGGGCAGCCGGTTGACCGGCAGCGGCGCCAGAAAATCCAGCGCCTCGTGCGGCTGAATCACAAAAATGCCGTTGGGTTTACGCCAGTCAGAGGCAATTTTGGCGAGGAACTTGTTGGGCGCGACGCCGGCTGAAGCGGTGAGGCGGGTGCTTGCAAAAATCTCGGCGCGGATCGCACGCGCGGTTTCTGTCGCGGTCGCAAAGCCGCGCCGGTTGGCGGTGACGTCCAGATAGGCTTCGTCCAGCGACAGCGGCTCCACCAGCTCGGTATAGCTGCGAAAAATAGCGCCAATCTGCGCCGACACCGCACGGTAGCGGGCAAAGTCAGGTGGCACAAAAATGGCCTGCGGACAGAGCTGCCGCGCACGGGCCACCGGCATCGCCGAGCGCACCCCGAAGCGCCGGGCTTCGTAGGACGCCGCACACACCACGCCGCGTTTGGCGTTCCAGCCAACGACCAGCGGCTGGTCGCGCAAGCTGGGGTCGTCGCGCTGCTCGACGGAGGCGTAGAACGCGTCCATGTCCAGGTGAATGATTTTGCGCGGCCGCGGACCCAAGCGTCCGTCGCTGGCTTCATGCGCGGCTGTTTCTGAACGAGGTCCCATGGATTCGGCGCGTTGCATTCGCGCATCATACGCAAGGCTGCCGCGGTGACGAACGGCCTGTTTCACGGCTGGGTTCGAAGATCCCGATTCGTTACCATGAGCCCTCCACGCTGCCGCAGGCGCAGCCTCAGCTCGTTTCACAGGCTTGCCCCTAAGGGCTGGAGAAGTTGTCGATGACGGAGCCCGTAACTGGAATCGAGCGCGCGTCGGTGCTGGTCGTTGACGACTCGCCGGACAATCTCACGTTGATGACGGGCCTGCTGAAAGGCCGCTATCAGGTACGCGCGGTGCTTAACGGGGAGAAGGCGCTTACCGTGGCGCGCTCGGAAGCCCCGCCGGATCTCATCCTGCTCGACATCATGATGCCCAATCTGTCCGGCTATGAGGTTTGCAAGGCGCTAAAAGCTGACCCTAAAACCGCTTTAATCCCGATTATCTTCCTGACCGCGATGTCGGCTACCGAGGACGAGAAGCGAGGACTAGAACTCGGCGCTGTGGATTTCATCAGCAAGCCGATCAATCCACCGATCGTGCTGGCGCGGGTTGAAACCCAGTTGCGGGTTAAAGCGGCCGCAGATTTTCTGCGCAATCAGGCTGCGTTTCTGCAAAGCGAGGTAGACAAGCGGACACGCGAGGTCCTCGCGATTCAGGACGTCACCATCATGGCCATGGCGTCGCTGGCTGAAACCAGGGACAGCGACACCGGCAATCACATCCGCCGTACGCAGTTTTACGTCAAAACCTTGGCCGAACGCCTGCGTGACCATCCCCGGTTTGCCACCGCGCTCGATGAGGACACCATCAACTTGCTGTTCAAATCGGCCCCGCTGCACGACATCGGGAAAGTCGGGATTCCCGATCGCATCCTGCTCAAGCCCGGCCGCTTCACGCCGGAAGAGTTCGAGGTCATGAAACGCCACGCCGCGCTCGGGCGCGACGCTATCGTTGCCGCCGAGCAGCAGCTGGGACTTGAAGTCGCTTTCCTCACGATGGCCAAGGAGATTGCGTACTGCCATCAGGAAAAGTGGGATGGCAGCGGATACCCGCAGGGCTTGCAGGGCGAGGCGATTCCCGTGTCCGCCCGCCTGATGGCGATTGCGGATGTCTACGACGCCTTGATTTGCCGTCGAATCTACAAAGAGCCGATGCCACACGAGCAGGCCGTGCAGGTGATTGTGGACGGCCGCGGCAAGCATTTCGACCCGGACATGGTCGATGCTTTCATCGCGGTCGCAGAGGAGTTCCATCAGATCGCCGAGCGATTCGCTGACAGTGACAAGGAACTGGCCGAGAAAGCGGCGACTCTGGCGACTTTCAGCGCGTAGCGAACCCCCTTACCCGTTAGCACAGGCCGGGCTACATAAGGCAGGACCCATGAACTGGATTGTTGAAACGCTCATGCGGCGCTCAATGCCGACCAAGCTTGCGCTTGGGGTTTCGACGCTGGTCTTCAATCTTGCGCTGGTCGGCGCGAGCGCGGTGTACACCCAGCGTAGCCTCGATCGGGCCTTGCGCGACGTTCAGCAGCAACAAATCCCGCTGCTCGCGGAGACGGCGCTTGCGCAGACCCAGTTTCTGGTGCTCCCGCAGGCGCTGGAAGACGTCGTCGATGCACGAGACGCCGGGGCGCGCGATGCCGCGCTGCGCGATTTGCGCAAAGCCGAGTCCGCGCTCAGCAGCAGTCTGGGCACCGCGGCTGACGAGACTACCTTGAGTGCCTGGACGGCCTATCAGACGGCGCAGGAACTGAGCCTCTCGCTGCTTGCGGCCGGTGACGCGGCAGGTGCTCACGCCTATCTTGAGTCCCCGGCCTTCATTAGCCGCGAGCGCGCGGTATCAAGCGCCCTGGCCGCCCTTTTACAGCGACATAACCAGGCAGCGGGCGGGGCCTTCAGCAGGCTCCGCGTCCTGTTGGCCGACACCTCCAGAGTGACGATGCTTCTGCTGCTTGGCGCGGCCGTATTTGGGGTCGTGTTGGGGCATTTCGTCCTGCTTTCGATCCGTCGACCGATCGAGAACATCCGCGCCGCGGTCGAGCAAGTCGCTGCCGGCGATTTGGCAGGCACCATGCCGCATCTTGATTTCGACAACGAAGCGGGCGGCATGGCGCGTGCGATCGATGTGCTTCAACGCGAGGCGCGTGAGTTAGCCAGCCAGCGCTGGATCAAAACGCAGCAGTCCGCGCTGCAGTCGCAGTTGCAGGCTGCACGCAGCTTGCCGGAACTGGCGCAGTCTCTGCTCGATGCGCTGGCCACCGCGCTTGATCTGGGGTTCGGCGCCGTCTATGTCCTGCCCCCGGACGGTGAAGCACTGCACCTGCTGGTGACCTGGGCCGGCGGCATCGGGGCGCCCGCGCCAGCGTTGTTCAAACTGGGCGATGGCTTGCCCGGGGCGTGCGCTAAAAGCCGCCGAAAGCTGCTCGTCACCCGCCCCCCGGCAGATTACCTGCGCATCGGCTCGGCCGCCGGGTCGGCCGTGCCCGGTGCGGTTGTGCTCCTGCCGGTCATTCAGGGCAAACGACTGCTCGGCGTTATCGAACTGGCGACGCTGGGGGATTTCACGCCCGCCGGCAGCGCACTGGTCGAGGCGATCCTGCCAATCTTTGCTTCAAATATCGAAATTCTGGAGCGCGGTGAGAAGACTGCCCAGTTGCTGCTGGAAACCCGGCAGCAAACGACGCGCCTCGAAGATCAGGCCAAGGCAATGGAAGCCCAGCAGATCGCGCTGGTCGCCACCGAAACCTGGTATCGCGGCATCGTCGAGTCGGCGCCTGACGGCATGCTGGTGGTCGACGTCGACGGTGCGATTGTGCTCGCGAACAGCGCGGCGGAGACCCTGCTTGGTTATGCACCGGGTGAACTTAAGGGACTGCTCGTCGAGGATCTGGTGCCGAACTATCTCCGCGACCGTCATCCGGCGCTGCGTGAGCGTTTTGCCACCGCCGGACGACCGATGTTTCTGGGCGGAATGGGCCGCGAAATCGTCGCCCGACGCAAGGACGGTAGCGAAGTCAGCGTTGAAATCGGATTGTCGAGCTTGCCTGCCCTCGAGGGGACGCAGACCAGCGTATGCGTGTCAATCCGCGACGTTTCTGCGCGCAAACGCGCCGAGGCGGCCCTTGCCGCGCTGGAGGAGCGCGGAAGATTGATTCTCGGCGCGGTGCAGGATGGGGTGGTTGGGCTCGATACGCTGGGCGCCGTGACGTTCGCCAACCCGGCGGCGCCGCAACTGGTCGGCTATCGCTTGGAAGAATTCGTGGGCAAGGTCTTGCATCGTCTGGTTCACGATCGCTACCCGGACGGGCGGCCGTTGCCCTTGACCCGCTGCAAGATGTACCTCACCACCCAGGACGGTCAGCCGCGGACGGTGGACGACGAGGTGCTCTGGCATCACGACGGTCATCCGATTCCGATCGAATACACCACCACCCCGGTGTTCAAGGACCGCGAATTAGTGGGCTCGGTGGTGGTCTACCGCGACATCACCCGGCGCCGCGCGGCGGAGCAGGAACTCACCGAGCAGCGCAATGCGCTGGACAGCATTCTTGAACACAGCCCGGTTGGGACGGTGTTTGTGGCGGGCGGCATCATTCGCTACGCCAACCCTGCGTTCTGCGAGATGTTTCATCTGACAGCCGGCGACTCGATTGCCGCGATCTACCCCTCGCCGGAAATCCGCGATCGTCTGATGGGCGAGTTGCAGGCACAGGGAATTATGCGGGCGACAGAACTGCGTCTGATCGACCACGCCGGCGCGGAGCGTGAATATCTCACCACGGCGCTCGCCTTCGCCCACAAGGGCGAGCCGGGGGTGATGGCCTGGCTGCTGGATATCACGGAGCGCAAACGGGCGGAGGCTGAAGTTCTGCTGGCACGTGATGCGGCGGAAGGTGCAACCCGCGCAAAAAGCGATTTTCTGGCCAATATGAGCCACGAAATCCGGACACCAATGAACGCCATCATCGGCATGTCTCATCTGGTGCTCAAGACTGAACTGGACGGACGTCAGCGTAACTACGTGGAGAAAGTCCACCGCGCGGCGGAGAACCTCCTCGGCATCATCAACGACATCCTCGATTTCTCAAAAATTGAAGCCGGCAAGCTGTCGATGGAGCGGGTCGATTTCTGGCTCGAAGATGTCATGGACAATCTGGCCAGCTTGATCGGCATGAAGGCCGAGGACCGCGGCATTGAACTGCTGTTCGACGCGCGCGCGGAGGTACCCACCGCGCTGATTGGGGATCCGCTGCGCCTGGGTCAGATCCTCATCAACCTCGGCAACAACGCGGTGAAATTTACCGAGCAGGGCGAGATCGTCGTTGGCGTGGAGAAGCTGGAAGAGGACGCAGAAGGCGTAACGCTTCACTTTTGGGTCAAGGACACCGGCATTGGCATGAACGCTGAACAACTCGCCCGGATGTTCCAATCGTTCAGTCAGGCGGACAGTTCGACGACCCGGAAGTACGGGGGCACCGGCCTCGGGCTCGCTATTTGTAAGCGGCTTGTGGAAATGATGGCGGGACGCATCTGGGTCGAAAGCGAGGTCGGGCAGGGCTCGACGTTCCACTTTGTTGCCCGCTTCGGGGTTCAGCAGCGGCCGTTGGCGCGGCGGATGCTGCGGGCGGACGAACTTGCCGGCAAGCGCGCGCTGGTGGTCGACGACAACCAGACGGCGCGTGAGATTCTGGCGCGCACGCTGGAGTCCTTTGGGCTAACGGTGGTCGCCACCCGAGACGGAGAGACCGCGTGCGCGCTGGCGCTTGAGGCCGCGCAAGCGGGCGAGCCTTTTCAACTGGCGTTGCTCGATTGGCGCATGCCCCGGATCGATGGCGTAGAGAC
>JAURHQ010000290.1 GCA_030833185.1 Gammaproteobacteria bacterium
GCCATATTCCTGCGGCCCGTGGCGGAAGCTCATGAAATCCGAGCTCCAGTTGAAACCCGTCACGCCCCGCACCGGCAGGTTCACCCCCACCGCGTGCAGCTTGTTCACGCTGGTGTCGATGACCTGCGTGGAGGCAGCGTTATCGCTGATATTGGCGCTGAAATCCCAGGCGCCGACGATGGCCGCGCGGAGTTCACCCGGCACATGGTCGATGCCGGCGCAGCCCAGCAGCATTTCGATCTGGGCGGCCGAGAGCGCGCGATTGGCCACTTTGGGCCGCTCGATCTTGCCGTTGAACTTATGCGTATGCACCGGGATCTCAACCGGCGCATCGAGATGGCGGAAGTGTCCGCCAGTGAGGAAACGCCCGGCGTGGGGCTCCAGCGTGCTTGCCGCCATTAACAGCGGACTATCGGTCACGCGCGGCGCGCCCGGCGTGCCGCGATGGCGCACGGCCGCGGCGGTGTCCTCCATCGGATGCAGCATGCTCATGCCGTGGCCGCCGTTGGTGATGGTCACGAACGGCGTCTGGGCGATGTGGACTTCGCCGGTGGTTGCATCGAACGAGGCCGAGACCTTGTACCAGACCTTGCGGAACAAGGGCTTCTTTGTGCTGTATTCATCCAGCTTGCCGCGACCGCGACCGATGCGCAGCGCGAGTTCGCCGGCTTCGTTGATAAACAGGCCGTAACCGAGGCCCGTCTTCGCATTGAACTTCGAGATGATGGCCTGCACGCCGACCGGCGTGCCTTCCAGATCGGTCACCGGCGTGGTCGGGAAAATGTAGGCGCAGAGCGTAAAACTCTGCAGGTTCAAGCGGTCGTCGTGCGGCACGAGCAGGTAGCTGCCGGCATACATCGGCTGATGCTGCCCGCGATATTTACCGTTGGTGGGCGAGCGCAGCAGCCGCTCCTTGAAGCCGGGACCTTCGGGATTGGTGTCGCCGTGAATCAGCCGCACCATTTGCACGTCGTAGGATTCGTTCAGTTCGCTGTGAATGTGGAAACTCACTTCATCACCGGGGCGCACCGAGCATTTGTCGGTGTAGCCGGTGATCCGCAGCATCAGTTCCTGGGCAAGGCTCATGTGGGTCTCCGCTTAAAGCTTTAACTGGTAGTGGGCGAGCAGCGCGCGCAGGCGCTTGAGAAAGATCGCGTGCTCGGCGTCTTCGCGCGTCGCGTAGCGTTCGCGGGTGATTTTGATCACCCCGCCGCGCTGCCCGGGCAGAATGCCGATGGCGTATTCCTGCCAGGGCACCACTTCCACAATCGTGTGTTTGCCGGCCTGCGGCGTCATGCGCAGTTTGTCGATCAGCCGCTTCAGGCCTTCGCTGTGATTGGGCGGCTTGATGCCGGGCTGGGCGGCGGCGCCCCGCGGGTTGGCGCGATGCTCGGCGATGATCTGCTTGCGCGACTCCGGATCGCGCAGGAAAGGCAGGATGTAGGTGCGCGTGTCGTAATCGTCGACCGCCGTGAAGCCGTGGTCCCGGGCCAGTGCCGTCGCCGGGCCGCTGTGACGTCTCGTTGCCATGTGTAAGTCTCCGCTTGGGGGGCATCGACAGGGCGTCGAGCACCGGAATTCATGGCTGACCGTCGCGGTAACGCGACAGTTCAGGATTGCTCGAAAGTAAAGAAAGTTGCAGGAGATTAAAAGCCGAAGCGTCACCCGCTGCTGCGGTTTGCCCTGCCGCAGCCCGTTCGTTCACCCATATGCGGGAAAAATCGCCGGCCTCGGCGGTTCCTGTGTCCGGCTCAGGCCGGCTTTCGCCAGACCGCCTGAATGGCCAGCGTCCGGCCTTGTTCGTTGTTGAGCAAGGCGTTACGCGTTTTCTCCATCACCCGGTCGGGCACCAGCACGCCAATGCCGAGCGGCGGCCCCTCGCCTCGCTCGAGCGCGGCCATCCGGCGCTGACCGTGGGCGAGCACGCGGGCCGTGTTGTCTTGCCAGAGATCAGCCACCATGCCAGTGGCGGCGAAGGCTTCGCGCAGGGCTTCCGGCGAGGGCACAAAGGACAGCGCGGGTTCGCTGGCCCAGAAGCTGGGATACAGCACCTCGCCCGTGCCACTCACCACCGACTCAATGGCGCAACGCCCGCCCGGCTTCAGGACACGCGCGACCTCGCGCGCAAACTGCGCCTTGTCCGGGATGTTCATCAGCATGTTTTGCGACCACACCAGATCGAAGGCGGCGTCGGCCACCGGTAACGCCAGCGCCGAGCCCTCAAGGAAGTTGATCGTCTCGCCCATGCCAACCCGCAGGGAGAGCATGCGGGCGGCGTGGATGAAGTCGGCGGTCAAATCAACGCCCGTCACCGCGCAGCCAAACTCCGCGGTCAGCGTGCGCGCGGGGCCCCCGATGCCGCAGCCAACATCAAGCACCCGGGTGCCCGGCGCCAGCCCGATGTCGCGGGCCAGCGCGCGGGTCGACTCGCGACCGCCACCGTGGAACTCGTCAAACATCGAGGCTTCATCCCGGCTCAGGCGGTCGGGATCGAGGCCAGCAGCGCGGATGCTCTCGAGGATGCGTGCGCTGACGTCTTGCGGCGCGTAGTGACGGTTGAGGGCGTCGGTTAAATCGTTCATCAAGACCGCCTCAGGCGAGGAGCTCGTTCAGCGCGCGGTCGATGAACGCGTTGTCGGCCGGATCAAGCCCGAAGCCCGCGCCATGGCCCCAGCCCGAAGGAATCGGTCGCAGTTCGGCGTTTGGCATGTGTTTGACTTCGAGCGCGTTGTCGGCCGGCGGGAAGTACTGGTCGGTGGCACCGGGCATCACAATCGCCTTGCAGCTGATCGCGGCGAGCGCTTTTTCCAGATCGCCCTTGAAGACCGGATTGGCGCTGATATCGCCGTTGAGCCAGCTGTCGGCCATCGCGAGCAGGTCGTTGGCATCGTTCTGCAGGAAATAATTCTGGGTCAACAGCACCACGTCGCGGCGCGTTGCCAGCCCGATGCCGCGATAGAGCTTCTCGCGCATGAAATCCTGCGAGAACAGCCAGGCGGCGTAGACCTTGCCAAAGGTCAGCAGGCCGCGCAGCGGCGGCGCGTCGTACCAGCCGTCCTTGAAATCCGGATCGAGCATCAGCGCGGCCTTGGCGCTGTCGACAAACAGCCAGTTATGGTCGGAAATCCGCGCCGAGGCGCAGATCGGCGCAATCGCGTCGACCAGGTGCGGAAACAGGGCGCCCCATTGAAAGGCCTGCATGCCACCCATCGAAAAACCGGCGACAAGCCGAATCCGCTTCACGCCCAGGTGCTCGGTCAACAGCTTGTGCTGGCACACGATGTTGTCGTGCAGGCTCATCAGCGGAAACCCGCCGCGGCCATAGGGAGCGGGCGTGTTGCTGGGCGAGGACGAGCGCCCGTTGCAGAACATATTGGGAATGACGACGAAATAACGCTGCGGATCGATCGCCCGCCCCGGGGCCAGCATGTATTCGGTTTCGGTGTGACGGCCGCCGTAGAAAGTAGGTACGACCACCACA
>JAURHQ010000291.1 GCA_030833185.1 Gammaproteobacteria bacterium
GCTGTGCACGGACGAATCCATCCTTGGCACCATGTTCTATGTGATGGAAATGATCGAAGGCCGCGTGCTGTGGGAAATGACGCTGCCGGAACTGCCCAAGGCCGAGCGTGCGGCAATTTACGACGCCATGCTGAGCACCCTGACCCGCCTGCAGGCCATCGACTACCGGCAGATCGGTCTCGCCGACTTTGGCAAGCCGACCGACTACTTCGCGCGCCAGCTCAACCGCTGGACCAAGAACTACGTCGCCTCCGAAACCGACAAAATCCCGCTCATGGACCGCTTGAACGCCTGGCTGCCGGCCAATGTGCCGGTGGAAGACTCGGTGTCGATCGTCCACGGCGACTACCGTATGGACAACATGATCTTCCACCCGACCGAGCCCCGCGTGGTGGCGGTGCTGGATTGGGAGCTCTCGACGATTGGCCATCCCTTTGGCGACTTCACCTATCACCTGCTGCCGTGGCTCTTGCCGCAGATGGGCGACCGGGTGAGCAATCTGGGCGGACTCGATCTGGCCGCGCTGGGTATTCCGGACGAGGCGGCCTACATCGCGCGCTACTGCGAACTGACCGGCCGTAAAGGCATTGACCATCTCGACTACTACCGCGCGTATACCGTGTGGCGGGTGGCGGCGATTTATCAGGGCATCATCAAGCGCGTGGAAGAAGGCACGGCCGCCAGCGAACACGCGCAGACCACCACCGATCTCGTCCGTGAACTGGCCGACATGGCCTGGGCTTATGCGCGCCGCGCCGGCGCCCCGGCCTGAGGCTTCAAGGAGCACATCGCATGTTGAACATCGAAAGTTTGCGTTTTCCACGCTACGAACAGCCGGCCTCACTGGCGCCGCTGCGTGAGGAAGTCCGCGCGTTTCTGGATGAATCGCTGAAAGCCTACTCACCGCTGGTGCGCAGCAATACCTGGGACGGCTTCGACCCGGATTTCAGCCGCAAGCTGGGCGCCAAAGGCTGGATGGGCATGACCCTGCCGAAAGCCTACGGCGGCCATGAACGCTCGGCGCTGGAGCGCTATGTGATCGTGGAAGAAACGCTGGCCGCCGGCGCACCGGTGGGCTTCCACTGGATTGCCGACCGCCAGAGCGGACCGGTCATCGCCCGCTACGGCACCGAGGCGCAGAAGCAAAAAATCATCCCCGGCATCACGCGCGGCGAGGTGTGCTTTTGCATCGGCATGAGCGAACCCAACTCGGGTTCGGATTTGGCGTCGGTCAAAACCCGCGCCGACAAGGTGGCGGACGGCTGGCTGGTCAACGGCACCAAGATCTGGACCACCAACGCGCACCGCGCGGACTACATGATCGCGCTGCTGCGCACCGACAGCAGCGCCGACAGCAAGCACCGCGGGCTGTCGCAGTTTTTGATCGACCTGAAAGCCACCAAGGGCATTACCGCCCGCCCGATCAAGGATCTGGCCGGCCGCGGGCATTTCAACGAAGTGTCCTTTGTCGACGCCCTGCTCCCGGCCGACGCGCTGCTGGGCAAAGAAGGCGACGGCTGGAAACAGGTGGTGGCCGAGCTTGCCTTTGAGCGCAGCGGTCCGGAGCGCTATCTGTCCTGCTTCCTCCTGCTGAGCCGGCTGGTCGACGCGCTGGGCAAGGACGCGAGCCCCGCCGCGCTGGCCAAGGTCGGCGCCGAACTCGCCTGGGCGGTGACGCTGCGGAATATGTCGCTGTCGGTCGCGGGCATGCTGAATGAAGGCATCGACCCCGGCCTGCAGGCCTCAATCGTCAAAGATCTGGGCTGCCAGTTTGAACAACGGCTGCCGGGGTTGGCGCAGGAACTGGTGGGGCTGGAGCCCACGCTGGCGGACGCCGGCACCGACTTTCAGCAGGTGCTGGGCAATCTCATGTTGCTGGCACCTTCTTTCTCGCTGCGCGGCGGCACTTTGGAAATCCTGCGCGGCATCATCGCGCGTGGCCTGGGGGTCCGATGAACGAATTACAGAACATGCTGGAAGAGAGCGTCACCCGGCTTTTTTCCGAACAGATCGACCGCGGCTTTCTTGCCAAGGTGGAAGAACAGGGCTGGTCCAGCGAACTCTGGGATCTGGTCAGCGAACAAGGGCTGACGCAGGTGCTGTCCAGCGAAGCCAACGGCGGCATGGGCGCCACCTGGGCCGATGCCTTCGTGGTGGTGCGGGCCTGCGGACGCTATGCGGTGCCGCTACCGGTGGGCGAGCAAATGCTGGCGCTGTGGTTGCTGGAACGGGCCGGCCTGCCGGCGCCCGCAGGCTTCATCGCCCTGTTGCCGACGGTGCTCAACGCCGGCGCGACCGTCACCGCCGAAGTGGCCCGCGTGCCCTGGGGGCGGCAGGCCAGCCATTTTGTGGGCCTCGATTCGGTCGGCGATCTGGTGCTGTTTGAGGCGGCACAGGCCAGCCTGACGCAGGGTCAGAATCTGGCCCGCGAGCCGCGCGATACCGTGAGCCTGAAAGACGCCAAGCCGCTGGCGCGGGCGGCCAGCACGCTGAAGCCCGACGCCATTCGCTGGCTGGGCGCCCTGCTCCGCGCGGGTCAAATTGCGGGCACCGCTGCGGCCTGTCTGGAACTGAGCGTGAAATACACCTCTGACCGCGTGCAGTTTGGCCGCGCCTTGTCGCAGTTTCAGGCGATTCAAAACCATCTGGCAGAACTGGGCGGCGCGATGGCCTCGGTCGACACCATGGCGCGGACGGCTTTCCTTGCGCTGGACGCGCGCGGTCTGGCCGACGCCAGCGATGCAAGCTTCGAAATTGCCGCCGCGAAGTGCCGCGCCAGCGACGCCGTGGAACTGCTCACCCGCCTGTCGCACCAGGTGCACGGCGCGATTGGCTTCACCTATGAATACGACCTGCAGTTCCTGACCCGCCGGCTGTGGTCCTGGCGCGCGGAGTTCGGCACCAGCGGTGAATGGGGTGAGTATCTGGGTCGCATCGCGACCGCTACCGGCGGCGATCGCCTGTGGGCGCTGGTCACGGCCTAGGCCGCACCGGATTGCGAGCACCACCGTAATTTTTATCTGACAAGGCAGGACCCATGAGCAGCACCGATCTTCTTCTCTTTGAAAAACGCGGCCACATTGGCTATCTCACGCTGAACCGCCCCGAAAAGCGCAACCCGCTGGGGCTGACCGGGGACGGCGAGGCGTTCGCCGCAGCGGCCAAAATGATCAACGCGGACATCGACCTGCGCTGCGTCATCATGACCGGCGCCGGCTCGGCCTTCTCCGCCGGCGGCGACCTGAAAGCCATGCGCGATCGCACCGGCGAGTTCGGTGGCAACAACCTGCAGCTACGCGACCACTATCGCGAGTCCATCCACATGATCATCAAGTCGATGTGGAACATCGAGGTGCCGATGATCGCGGCTATCAACGGCCCGGCGATTGGTCTGGGTGGCGATGTCGCCACCACCTGCGATATCCGCCTGTCGGCGGCCAGCGCCAAATTCGGCGCCACCTTCCTGAAGATTGGCCTCA
>JAURHQ010000292.1 GCA_030833185.1 Gammaproteobacteria bacterium
ATCGCCGTCTTGCCGTCATCGCCCAGCTTGACCACCGCATCCTTGCCCCCCTTCCACAGCGAGAAGTTGTGGTGGCAGCCGTTGGCCGAGACCCGCATGAAGGGCTTGGTCATGAAGCAGGCAATCACGTTGAACTCACGCGCCACCTGCGCACAAATCTGCCGATAGGTGGTGAGGCGGTCGGAAGTGCGTTCGACGTCGTCGTAGGTCCAGTTGAGTTCCAGCTGGCCCGGCGCGTCTTCGTGGTCACCCTGAATACAGTCGATGCCCATCTTGCGGCAGTACTCGGTGACCTTCAGCGTAATTGGACGGAGCTCTTCAAACTGGTCGATGTGGTAGCAGAAGGGCCGCGTCACGCCGCCATCCGGCTTGCCGTCGGCGCCTTTTTTCAGCCACATCATTTCGGGCTCGGTGCCCAGCCGCAGCCGCAGGCCGTGCTTTTTCTCGAAGGCGGCATGGGCGCGCTTCAGGTTGCCGCGACAGTCAGAGGAGAGAAAGCCACCCGGATCGACCGGCTCTTCGCGGTTGCGGAACAGGGTGCAGAACACGCGGGCAACTTTGGGTTCCCACGGCAGCTGGCAGAAGGTTTCCGGATCGGCAATGCCGACCAGTTCGCTCGCTTCCGGACCATAGCCCAGATAGCGCCCTTTGCGGCTGATGAAGAGATTGGCCGTCGACCCATAAACGAGCTGAAAGCCCTTGGTCGAAATCCGCTCCCAGTGGTCGGCCGGTGCGCCCTTGCCCACGATGCGGCCGGTCACCGACACGAACTGGTAGTAAATGTACTCAACGCCCAGCGCGTTGATCATCGAGCGAACCTTCTTCACCCCGTCGACACGGGCGGGGTCCTTTACATAGGCTTCCAAGGGGGTCATCAATTTCTCCTTCGCAGTGGCCGTGGCGGTGTTGTGTTGCTCAGACGTGATGCAGGTAACGGCGTCGTTCAAACGCCGAAATATGGCGCCGCATCAGGTGGTCTTCCTGGATGCAGCTTTCCGTGTAGTGATCCACAAAACGATCCCCGAAAAGCTCGCGGGCGAGCTTGCTGGCGCGCATGCGTTCGGCCGCCTCCAGCAAGGTGCGCGGCAGCGGGCCGATCGAGGGGTGCACAAATTCGCGGCCGATGTCGGTGGTCATCGGCGGCGGTTTGAGTTTGTTCGCGATGCCGTACAGGCCGGCGCCCAGCATCATGGCAAAGGCGAGATGCGGGTTGGTGTCGGCACCCGGCAAGCGAAACTCGAGGCGGGTATCTTCGGGCGCGCCGGCCACGACGCGCAGGCCGCAGGTGTAGTTGCGCAAGCCCCAGGTGGCGGTGCGCGGCGCCCAGTTACCGGGCACATAGCGGCGATAGGAATTGACCGTGCCGGCAAACATCGGCATCAACTCGGGCAGTAGTTGCAGCACGCCGGCTACAAACTGACGACCGGTGACGGACAGGCCGCTGGGATGTTTCGCATCGTGGAAGACGGGTAAGCCGCTGGCGAGCGAATGCAGCGAAATGATCGGATGGCCACCAAGTCCCGGATGGGCGTCAGACAGCTGCGCCATGAACGACGCCGTCAGTCCCTGCTGGATACAGAACGCTTTCGTAAAGAGCTTGAACAAGGCGGTGTCATCCGCGGCGGTCGCCAGATCCCGAATGGGCAACGCGGCTTCCAGACAGCCCGGCCCCAATTCCGCACACATATGATGTAGCGGAATATCGGCGCCCTTGAGGCATTCGTCGTAGGCTCGCATGAAGGGCGCTCCGGTGGCCGGATACAAACCACTCCAGCAGCGATTTTCCTGCGCGTGCGTCTCGATGCCTTCATAGGCTTTACGGGTCAGTGAATCTGGCGTTTCAGCCAGAATGATGAACTCGAACTCGGCCGAGCCGCAGGCGGCAAAGCCCATTTCCGTGGCTCGCGCAATCTGCTGGGCCAGCAGCGTTCGCGGCGAGAGCGTGGCGTTGGCTCCGGTGTAGTCGGCGACCAGCAGGGCGGCGTTGGGCTCGAAGGGATAGGGGCGCAGGCTGGTCGCGTCGAGCGTGCAGTCTTCGCTGCCATAAGGCAGGTCTTTACGCACTGCGTCATTGGGGCCCCAGTAGGGCAAGGCATCGATGAACGACCAGCCGTGCTCGAGGTAGTGCAGGGCAAGCTGCGCGGGGATCCGCTTTTCGCGAAAGACCCCCTCCGTATCAAAGAGGCCGATGTGCACGATTTCAATGCGTTCCCGCTCGAACAAGGTGCGAACCTCATCCAGCGACCCGACGTTCCAATGTTTTGATGCGGTGTTCATGTTTCACGAAAGTAAAGAAAGTTGCGGCATATTAAAAGCCCTGTTTACACGCGCAAGGGGCCTGCGCTAGTTTCAGCGACACCGCCATTGCCCAAGGAGCCCGCTTCCTATGACCAGAGTAGCCATCATTGGCGCGGGCCCGAGCGGCCTTGCCGCCCTGCGCGCATTTGAATCCGCCCGCCTCAAAGGTGCCGAGATCCCCGAACTGGTGTGCTACGAGCGCCAAAGCAACTGGGGCGGTCTGTGGAACTACACCTGGCGCACCGGCACCGACGAATTCGGTGAGCCCGTTCACGGCAGCATGTATCGCTACCTCTGGTCCAATGGACCCAAAGAATGTCTCGAGTTCGCGGACTACACGTTTGAGGAACACTTCGGCCGGGCCATCCCCTCTTACCCGCCGCGTGAAGTCCTGCACGATTACATCGCCGGGCGCGTCGAGCGCTCCGGTGTGCGCAAGTACATGCGCTTCAACACCTCGGTGCGCTGGGTAGAGTTCGACAAGACTACCGGCAAGTTCACCGTCGCCACGAAGGATTTGGTTGCCGACACGACTGCCAGCGAATCCTTCGACTATGTGATTAACGCCACCGGACATTTCTCCACGCCCAACGTGCCAACTTTTGAGGGCCTGAACAAGTTTCCGGGTCGGGTCATGCACTCTCACGACTTCCGCGATGCGGTCGAATTTGCCGGCAAGGAACTGCTGATTATCGGCGGCAGTTACTCGGCCGAAGACATCGGCATCCAGTGCTACAAGTATGGCGCCAAGTCGGTGACTTTCAGCTACCGCACCAAGCCCATGGGCTTCAACTGGCCGGAGAACTTCACCGAGCGTCCGCTGCTGACCAAAGTCGTCGGCAAGACGGCGCATTTCAAGGACAGCAGCACCAAAGACATCGACGCCATTGTGCTCTGCACCGGCTTCCTCCATCACTATCCCTATCTGCCCGACGAACTCCGTCTGAAAAGCAACAACCGGCTGTTCCCGCTGGGCTTGTACAAAGGCATTTTCTGGCAGGACTGTCCGCAGTTCATGTACCTCGGGGCGCAGGACCAGTACTACACCTTCAACATGTTCGACGCCCAAGCTTGGTGGGTGCGCGATGCGATCATGGGGCGGATTGCGATTCCGGCGGACAAGGCCGTGTTGCAAAAGGACGTGGTTGACCGTGTGGCAGGCGAAGATG
>JAURHQ010000293.1 GCA_030833185.1 Gammaproteobacteria bacterium
TAGTGTTGCCCGAAGCGTTCGCGGAAACGCACCTCGTCCAGCGGCAGCCGCTTCGCCGGGTGCAGGTCGCCGCCGGTCAGCCAGGCCACCGGCAGCAGCGCCGCCTGCGTGTAGTTCGCCGGAATGCCCAGCGCCTCCGAAATTTCCCGCTCGTATTGCAGATGCAGCGTGGTCCAGGCCGAGGCCAGGCGCCGGGCGCGCAGCGCGAGCATCAGGCTCCAGGTCGCCGGCAGGATCGAGCCCCACATCGAGGCTTGGGTGAACACATCGTCCTGCTCGAAACGGCCTTCGATCAGCGGAATCACCATCACCGGCGCGCGCTGCATGTGTTCCATCAGGAAGCCGCCGGATTTCATCAGGGCGCCGCGCTGCTGCTGGCGCAGGTCGGCGTCTTCGTATTCGCGCATCATCGTCACGCCGGTTTTCGACAGCCCGGTCTTGCCTTCGACGTAGGCGCCGGCGGCCCTGCGGTAGCACTCGGCAATCAGGTCTTTCGACTTCTGCTCGGTGATCACCATGAAGCGCCAGGTCTGGGTGTTGGCGCCGGTCGGCGCCTGCAGCGCGATGTTCAGCGCCTCGTCGATCAGCGTCATGGGCACCGGTCGGTCGAAATCCAGCCGCTGGCGCACGCTGCGCGTGGTGTTCAGCACCCAGTCGACGCTCGCCAGATCGATCGGTTTGATGTCCTTGCTCATGAGCTTGCTCCCCGGTGTGTAGTGGTGGCCGTGTGTTCCCACAGCTGAATCATGTTGCCGTCGGCGTCATAGAAGAGAAACGAACGCCCGAAGTCGCCGCAGGGCCAGACGTAGTCGGTCTGCGTTTCGTAGCCGGCGCCGCGAATGCGCGAAAACCAGTCGTCGATGTTGTCTACCAGCAGGCCGAGTTCGTGCACGCCGGTGTGACCATAGCGCTGCTGCTCGGGCGGCGTGCGCTGGATGGCCGGGTTCTCGCACTGCTGGAGTTCGATGATGGCGCCCTCGGCGGACACCAGAATGGCCATCCGCGAGCGCGCGTTTTTGACTTTAAAGATGTCGTCCAGCAGCGCGGGGTATAGATACACCGCGGGGGCTGGCGCCGGGCCGTCGGGGATCACACTGTCCTTGATCACCCGAAAGCCCAGCACGTCGCACCACAGGCGCAGTGCGGCTTCCATCTCGGCGACAAAAATCGCCATGTGATGGAAGCGCATCGGGGCTGGCCGCCGGTCTCAGCCGAGGCCGAGTTTCGGTTTGACCCAGGCGGCGAGACGCGCGATGGCGTCGTCGGCTTCCGGCGCACGGCCCGCCATGAACTGGAAGACGTGCTGCATTTCCGGAAACACGTCGAGCTTGCAGTCGCCGCCAGCGGCGCGAATGCGCTCGGCGACGCGGGTCGAGTCGTCCATGATGGCTTCATAGCCACCGACCTGAATGTAGGTGGGCGGGAAGCCCTTGAAGTCCGCGTAAAGCATATTGGCCGTCGGGTCCTGACGCGGCGTGTCGCCCAGAAAGAAGCCCGCCATGTTGTAGGACATCTCGCGGCTGATGAGCCGTTCGACCTTGGCATTGGTCTCGAAGGACGCCGCGGTGGCTTCCATATCGCACCAGGGCGAGAGCGGCATTACGGCGGCCGGCAGCGGCAGGCCTTTGGCGCGGATGGCAAGCACCACCGCCAAGCTCAGCAGCCCACCGGCGGAGTCGCCGATGGTGGCGATGTTGGCGGGCTTGAGCCCCTGCGCCAGCAGCCACTCGTAGACCTTCACACCTTCGTTGGTCTGCGACGGGTGCGGATGTTCCGGCGCGCGCAGGTAGTCAACGATAATCGCCCGGCAGCCCACGGCCTTCGCAATATGGGCAAACATCTTGCGATGGGAGAAGCGCGAACCGGTGACGCAGCCGCCGCCGTGCAGGGCGAGCAGCACGCGGTCCTGCGTGCAACCGTGGGGCACTGCCCACAGGCAGGGCGTGCCGGCAACATCGATGTCGAGATAGTCGACCTGACCCGGATCGCTGGCGAGGTCGCCGCATTTTTCCAGCAGATCACGAAGTTCTTCCAGGCCCATGGCCGGATTGGCCGTCATGGCGGCGACAAAACTGTCAAAAAGCTGATCGATAGCGGCGGCTTGCGGACTGGCCATGAGACTCCCCTGTACTGTTATTGGTGGTGGCGCGGCCGCCGCAACGGTGGGCGCGGCGGGCGGCCTTAATGTAGGCGCTCGCCGGGGGAAAGTCTTGCCTTCAGCGGCTCCGCGCCCAGGCGTCGAGTTCCGCCAGCGGCACCGGCCGGCTGTAGAGGTAGCCTTGCCCCACGTCGCAGCCCAGTTCGCGCAGACGTTCGGCGGTGGCGGTGTCCTCGATGCCCTCGGCCACCGCGCTCAGACCCAGCGCTCTGGCGAGCGTCAGGGCGGACTGCACAATCTGGTAACTCCGGTCGGAGTCTGCCAGCTGCTGCACAAAGCGCAGGTCAATCTTGATACAAGAGAACGGCAGGGTGCGGAGGTAGTCGAGGCCGGCATAGCCGGAGCCGAAGTCGTCCAGCGCAATACTGACGCCGTCCGCACGCAAGGCAGTCAGTGCCGCCTCGACCCGCTCGCGGTCGGCGATCACGCAGGTCTCGGTCAGTTCGATGCGCAGCGCCGAGGCCGCCAGCCGGTGCGCAGCCAGCACTTCGCGCACCAGCTCAACCACACCGTCGCTGCACAGCTCCGGCGCGGCCAGATTCACGCTGACGTGGAAGTCGGCCTGATCGTCCGGCCGGGCCAGGGCGCGCAGGGCGGGGTAATCGCCGCAGGCGCGGTCCAGCACCCAGCGGCCCAGCTGCTGAATCGTGCCGGTGCGTTCGGCAATCGGGATGAATTCGGTCGGATTGAGCAGTCCCAGCCGGGGGTGCGCCCAGCGCACCAGCGCTTCCACCCCGACGATGCCGCCGTGTTTCAAATCGACCAGCGGCTGGTAGAACACCAGCATCTGATCCCCGGCAATGGCGGCGCCCAGGTCGCTGTTCAGCGACAGCGAGCGCAGGGCGCGGGTGCGGATGTCCGCGTCGCCGGCGTCTTCTGCTTCGACCGCCAGCGCTTCCGGGCCATCTGCCGGCAAGAGGGCGTTGGCGTGCCGAAAGCGGGACAGCAGTAAATTCAGCAGGTGTTGAATGACCGGGTCGGCGTCGGCCAGCAAGGGCGCGATGTCGTTGCGGTCGATGCGTTGCAGGCGGGTGGGCACCAGCGTGCGGACGGTGGCGGTGCGGGTTTGCTGATCGAGCAGGGCAACCTCGCCGAACATGGCGCCCTTGGACAACACGGCAATGCGCCGCAGGTCCCCGTTTTCTTCGCGCAGGACTTCGACGCAGCCGTCTTCGATGACGTAGGCGCAACTGCCGGCGTCTCCGGCAGAGAACACCCTGGTGTCTGCATCCAGCGTTTCGCGGGTCAATGCACTCATGCAAGCGGATCTCTATCAACGGCTCGCGTGGAGCGCTAAGTCC
>JAURHQ010000294.1 GCA_030833185.1 Gammaproteobacteria bacterium
CGGTACGCCCCACCGGCCAGCTTGCGGTCATCCGCTTGAGGCGCTCGCGAGTGCTCATTCCTCTGGTGATCGACACCCTGCCCGAGACTTTCTGCGGGGCAAAAAAAAACGGGCCGTGCTTGCGCACGGCCCGTTCCTGTCAGCCTTGACGGCGAGGTCTTAGGCCCCGGCCGCACCACCGCCCATCTTGGCAATGGAGTCCGCCTGCCAGCCGCCCAGTCGCTGGTCGCGAATGGTGTCGCGGTCATCGATATGCGAATCGGTGACGAAGCGCGGCTTGAACATGTGGACCAGCAGCGGCACCAGCGTGATGGCGCCGATCATGTTGCTGAACAGCAGCAGACACAGCAGCAGCGACATTTCGCCGTTGAAACGCAGGGTCGAGATCGGGATCCAGAAGATGATGCCCGCGAAGATGGTGGTCGCCGTGAAGAGAATGGCGGCACCCGTCGTTCGCATGGACGTCACGATGGCGTCGATCAGCGTGCGATGACGCGCTTCTTCCTTCAGACGATCCAGCATGTAAATCGCGTAGTCGACACCCACGCCGATACCCACCGCCGTTACCGGCAGGGTATTCACATTGAGGCCGATGTCGCGCATGCCCATGAACGCACGGTTGGTCATCACGCAGAGGATGAGCAAAACGAACACCATCGCACCCGCCACGAAGGAGCGGTAGGCCACGATGATCGCCAGCGTCACCACCAGCACGATCGCGACCGTAGTCTTGATGTCGGAGATTTCCGTTTCCTCGTTGGCCGCTGCCGTGGTGCCGATGATGCCGCCGGCGAAGCGCGGAGTTACGCCTTCGATCGGGTTGGCGTCCAGCCAGGCGTGGGCCTTGTCGACCGCTTCATGCACCGTCGGGCCCGTGGCGTCTTTGTAGAACACCACGAAGTTGGCGGTACGGCCTTCCAGGTCCATGTACTCAAGGATAACGCCCGGCATGGACGCGCCCGCTTCATACATGAACAGGGTGTTACCGATGTTGGTCTGCGAGGCCGGAATCAGCGACCAGCGCGGATCGTCGTAGTGGTACAGACGGTTGATCGAACGCACCAGCTGCGGGATGTCGCGGGTACCGCCGAAGTTCCGGGTGTCGGCCATGTAGCGACCAAAGGCCTGCATGGCAGCGACCACCTTGGGATCCTTCATGCGGTGCGGGCCATCGCCTTCAAAGTACAGGCTGAACTGGTTAGCACCGGCAAACTTGTCCGCGATCTTCGAGGCCGAGACGTTGTACTCGTGCTCCGGATAGAGAATCGGCGAACCGGGTTTGCTTTCACCAATCTGGATGTGCCAACCGAAGTAGAAGGCCCAGATGGTCAGCAGGACGGCACCACCCATGACGATGACCGAGGCTTTCGGTCCCACCAGAAACACGCCCAGGTTATGCATGATGCGCGAGGGCAGATGCTTGTGCTCTTCCTGGATCGACACGTTCGGCTTGGGCAGCAGCGACATAATGAGCGGCACCAGTACCGCCACCGTCACCAGGTTGCTCGCGCCCCAGAAGGAGCAGTACATGCCGAGCTTGGCGATCATCGGCATTGACGACACCGTCAATACCAGCAGCGCGAAGGCGTCGGCCAAAATACCCAGCGTGGCCGGCAGCAGCAGTTCTCCCATCGAGGTGCGTACTGCGGCTTCCTGTTCGGCGCCGACGCGGATTTCGTCGTAGTAGCGCTCCATCATCTGCACGCAGTGACTGGCCGTTCGGGCGGAAATCAGCACCGGCACCACCAGAATCAGCGGGTCGAGGTTGAAGTCCATCCAGCCGACGAAGCCAAGGCCCCATACCGCCGAGAGGAGGGTGCCGAGCATTGGCACCACCACACCCGCTACTGAGTAGAAGTGGAAGAACAGCAACGCCACCATCACCGCGAGGGTGATCCCGAAGATCACGACGAGTTCGGGTGTGTAGTAGTAGATCCAGCCCTTCAGCATCGGCTCACCGGCGATGTAGAGCTTGGTCTGCCCGTCGGCTTCGACGTTCTTTTTGAACTCCAGCATCTTGTCGTGGATGGTGCTGTACTTCAGCACGCCTTCCACGAAACCCGCGAACACGAGCGCGAGTTTGCCGTCGGTCGAAATATAGGTGCCGTAGACGATGTCGTTGTTAAAGGCCTCTTCGCGCAACTGCTTCAGCGCTTCGGGGTCTTTCGGCAGGTCTTTGGGCAACACCGGCTCGGACTTGATCAGGCCGCCGCCGGTGGTCCGGATTCGGCGTACCTTGCCGTGGGCAATACTCGCCACCTGGTAGTGGTTGACGCCCTCGATCTTGTCGACTTCCTCGGTGAGGTATTTGAGTTTCTTCAGGGTGTCGTAGGTGAAGATGTCAGTCTTGTCGTCGGTGACTTCCAGCGCCATGGTGATGACGTTGGCGCCGCCGAAGGTCTGCTTCATCTTGTTGTAGTTCTTGATGTACTCATGCTCTTTGGGGAGCAGGTCAGAGAACTGCGACTCAACTTTGATCTTCGGGATGTGCATCGCGAGCATGATCGTCGGTACGCAGATAAGCAGGAACGATGCCCACTTACGATCCATCAGCCAGTTGGCGATGGCTGCGCCGCGAGTCTCGCGCGCTTCATGATTGTGGTTACCAGCCAAAACTCCCCCTAATCCCTGCCCTGGCAGGTGAACATTAGTTTCTGACGCCTTCATTCCAGTGTGGCCACTGGGCGAAGCACTGACACCGTAGCGCGCCGCTTGAGTTGCGGTACGCGGCTACCCCCAGCGGGCCTGAAGACGGCGTCCGAACCGACCGGCAAAGGCGGTTCTCGGCACCCGGTTCATTCCCGAGGGTATGCCCAATGGTATGCGATGCAATGCCCGATGGCGATACCGGAAAAGCGCTGATTTTCTCCCTTAATGGGGGGGAATGGCCCCCATATGAAGGAAGGTGCAAGGGGCTCAGATAGGGTGGGCCGTCTAGACCAGTGCCTCGAAGTTGAAAAAGGCCTTCCGCCATCGGCTAATCCGCACCGCCGTAAACAGGCCAGCCTGCTGGAACGGGTCGCCGGCGAGAAAAACTTCGGCCACGGCGCGGTCCTCGGTATCCAGCAGCATGACCCCGCCATTGCCGCGCGCGCCGTCGTCTTCCAGCATGCCGCCGGCGGCCAGGAGCAGGTGCTGGTGGCGGCGCAAATGCTCGATATGGGCGGGTCGCAAGGCCTCCCGCTGCGCGAGCGTGGCGGGGTCTGAGTTTGTGATGATGACGTAGGGCATGGCGAATCTCCGCGGCTAGCCGGGTCGTGGCCGGCGCGAGCCGAGCGTATCATCGCGGCTTATTTCCGCCGAGAACCGCCATGAGCGAAGCCACCCGCCCGGTGCGTCCGCGCGACGCCGCCACCCTCGTCATTCACCGCCCGGCCGCGCGCGGCATCGAAGTCCTGATGGGCCGCCGGAGCGACAAGGCCCGCTTCA
>JAURHQ010000295.1 GCA_030833185.1 Gammaproteobacteria bacterium
AATTGAACGTACGTTCAAATATCGGCGCCCCGCAGCGCCGGGGCGGCACGGGGCCATGCCCCACGGAATTATCGCCACTATTTTTCTACCAGCGGACAAACGTCATGCCTTCTTATCTTTGCGGTCTCGACATCGGTGGCACCTTCACCGACTGCGTGCTGATGGACGACAGCGGTCGTCTGACCATTTCCAAAGCGCCCTCCACCCCCGGCAACTTCGCCGACGGCGTGCTGGAGGCCTTGCGCCGCGCCGGCGAACGCGTCGGCCTTGAACTGCCGGCGCTGCTGGGCTCGATCACCATGCTGGCGCACGGCACCACCGCCGGCACCAACGCCATCATCCAGCGCAAGGGCGCCAAGGTGGGTCTTATCACCACCCGCGGCCACAACGACGTGATTCACATCATGCGCGGCTCGCGCGGGCTGTCGGGGCAGGACATCAAGCTCATCGTGCACATTCCGGAGTCGAGCAAGCCGGAGCCGATCATCCCGAAGCGCCTGATTCGCGGCGTGTCGGAGCGCGTGGACTGCTTTGGTCAGGTGGTGGTGGAACTGAACGAAGACGAAGTGCGCGAAGCCATCCGCTCGCTGGTCGACGCCGGGGTCGAAGCGCTGGCCGTGTGCTTCCTGTGGTCCTTCCTCGCGCCGGCGCACGAAGCCCGCGTGAAGGCCATCGCGGCCGAAATGGCGCCGCAGCTCTATGTCACCTGCTCGCACGAGCTCGCGCCCAAGTGGGGCGAATACGAGCGCACCACGGCGGTGGCGCTGAACGCCTACATCGGGCCGCTGACGGTCAACTACGTCACCAACCTCGACCGGCGCCTGAAGGAAATGGGCTACAAGCCGCCCTTGCAGATCACGCAGTGCGCCGGCGGCACGATTGCGGTCCGCACGGCGCGCGATGCGCCGCTGCTGACACTGGACTCGGGTCCGGTCTCGGGCGTTACCGGCTCGCTGTATCTCGGCAAGGTGATGAACGAACCCAACATCATCACCACCGACATGGGCGGCACCTCGTTTGACGTCGGCGTGATTCACGACGGTCAGGCGATGGTCTCCTACAAGAGCCTGGTGCATCAGTACGAATACTTCCTGCCCAAGGTCGACGTGCAGACCATGGGCACGGGCGGCGGCAGCAAGGTGTGGATTGACAAGACTACCGGCACGCTGCGCGTGGGTCCGCAGAGCGCCGGCGCGATGCCCGGCCCCATCTGCTACCGCCGCGGCGGCGAAGTCCCCACCACCACGGACGCCGACGTGGTGCTGGGCTATCTGGACGCCGACAACTTCGCCGGTGGCACCATGAGCCTCGACCGCGAAGGCGCGGCGCGCGGGCTGCAGAAGCTGGCGGATGAACTGGGCATGGATCTCTATGAGCTCGCCAGCGGTGTCGCGCAAATCGCGGAATTCCAGATGGCGGATCTGGTGCGCAAGGCGACCATCCAGAAAGGCCTCGACCCGCGCGAATTCGTGCTGTTTGCCTTCGGCGGCGCGGGCCCGGTGCATATGGCGGTGACGGCGCGCGAAGCCGGCATCAAGCGCGTGGTCGTGCCGCAGGGCGACACGGCCTCCACCTGGTGCGCCTTCGGCGCCGCCTCGGCCGACACCCTGCACGTTAACGAGCAGGTGCGGATCATGTCCTCGCCCTTCGACGTCAGCAAAATCAACGCCGTGCTGGGCGAGCTGCTGGCCAAGGGCCGCGCGCAGCTGGAAGAAGACGGTGTGCCCGTCGGGCAGCAGACCTACCGCTGCTCGATCGACATGCGTCACCGCGGCCAGATCAACGAAGTGGAAGTCGAAATCGACAGTCACGAGTTGGCGACCACCGAGCTTGACGACCTGCGCGCGCGCTTTGTGCGCCGCTACGAGCAGCTCTACGGCCGCGGCGCATCGCTGCCCGGCGCGCGTCTGGAGTGCGTGACCTTCCGCGTGCGTGCCAGCGCGGTATCCCGCAAACCCAGCCTCATCGCCGCCACCACGCTGACCCGCGAGATTCCGGCCACCGCCCAAACGGGCGAGCGCTCCATTTACTGGGCAGAGTGGAAGAAAGCCGCGCCGAGCCCCATTTACGACGGTTATCAGCTGCTGCCGGGCAACGTCATCGACGGCCCCTGCGTGATTGAAACCACCACCACCTCGATCGTGGTGCACCCGGGCCAGCGCGTGGAAGTAGACGCGCTGCGCAACTTCGTCATCGACACCGACGTCACGGCTTCGGCCTGAGTAGAGGAGACTCCCCATGCCCCGTATCAGTGAAATCACCGGCGTCGATTTTGACGGCGTCAATCATCCCTATGTGCCACCGGCCGAGCTGCGCATTTCGCCCAAGCTGAAGCTGCACCGCGACTGGGATCAGAACGTCGATCCCATTACCTATGAAGTGGTGCGCCACAACCTCTGGCAGATCAACGAAGAACATGGCGCCACCATTCAGCGCCTGTCGGGTTCGCCGGTCGCGATGTACGCGCTGGACCTCAATCCCTCGCTGCTGACCGAAGACGCCGAGTTCGTCTACTTCGGCCCCTACATGCAATACATGTCGGGCGTCACCGACACCCAGGTCAAATGGACATTGGAAAACCGCTCCGACAACCCGGGCATCAAGGATGGCGATATGTTCCTCGCCAACGACCCCTGGGTCGGCGCCGCGCATCAGCAGGACGTCATGCTGCTGTGTCCGGTGTTCTGGGAAGGCGAGCTCTTTTGCTGGGTCACCAACTGCCTGCATCAATACGACATCGGCGGCATCACCCCCGGCAGCTTCTGCCCGTCGGCGGAATCCGCCTACGACGAAGGCATCATGCTGCCGCCGATCAAAATCATCGAGGGCGGCGAGATCCGGCGCGACATCGAAGCGGTGTACCTCCGCGCGTCGCGCAAACCGCAGCTGGTGGCGCTCGACTTCCGCGCCCAGATGGCCGGCAACACGACGGCGAAGAATCGCGTGCTGGAGCTCATTCGCCGCTACGGGCCGGCAACGGTCAAAGGCGTGATGAAGAAAATCATCGACAACTCGGAGAAGTCTTTCCTCGAGAAAATGGCGCGGATCCCCGACGGCTACTGGCAGGACCGCACCTACATCGAAGCCTGCCGCCCGGGCGATCGCCGCACCCACCGCGTGCAGCTGCAGCTGCGGAAGGTTGGCAACAAGCTGCTGTTCACCAACGACGGCACGGCCGATCAGGAAGGCGCGATGAACGCCACCTACTCCGGCTGGCGCGGCGCGATCATGGTGGCGGTGACGGAACTGCTGTGCTGGGACCAGTACTTCGCGGTTGGCGGCGCGCTGCGCCACATCGATTTCGACCCCGTGCCGGGCACCCTGAACTGCGCGAACTTCCCGGCCTCGGTCTCCACCGCACCGATTCAGTCGATGGAAATCTCGCTCTACCCGGCCTACAACGTGCTGTCGAAAATGATTT
>JAURHQ010000296.1 GCA_030833185.1 Gammaproteobacteria bacterium
TGCCGGGGGTGTCGTCATGAGCGTCCCTGTCCAATTCCCGGCCGACATGCTTGCGGTCGACGTTCAAATGTGGGCGATTTCGCATGGCTTGCGCCTGAAATCGGATGGTCATGGCAACCTGGTGGCGGTGCCGGTGGGGGTGAATCATGCCGCGCCCTGATCATGTGATCCCCTGTGCCTTCGATGAGGTGTCTGCCGTGCGTCGGCGGCTGCGTTCGCTGGCCCGGCGAAAGGTGGCCTTGCCGGTGCGTGACGAGATCAAGGATGTGTTGATGGAGGTGGATATGGCTTTCCATTTGCTCCGGTCGTGGGTGCGGCCTGCGGATATCTGATTTCTTGATCCGGTTTTGATTCAGTTGTCCGGAATTCCCGTACAACTGGCGAGACAACAGGGGAGGCTTCGGCCTCCCCTTTTTTTGCATCCTTGCCCGCCGGAAACTGCCAGTGTCGCGGTGGGTGGCGGGAAAAACTCTCTCTCTCCTCCCCCGTTGCTTGCTGCGACGCCTTTACATCAGGTGGACGGATGGACATGCAGAAAATTGGGCGGGTGATTCGGCTTTCGGAGGGCGATGGGCGCCTGGTGCGCTTTGTTTCGGAGTCGATCCGGCTGGGTGAAGACCAGCCGACGTCGTGGGTGACGGTGACGCGGACGGGCGAGTTTTCCGATCCGCGCTATGGGAAGTTCTCGATCACGCCGGCGATGCTGGCGGAGATGGTGAAGAACTTCACCGGCAAGGCTTACGGGCAGGACATTTTTATCGATGTGGCGCACAAGCCGGAGAACGGCGCGGCGGGCAAGGTTGTGGCGCTGGCGGTCGAGGGTGACCGGCTGCGCGCGAAGGTGGAGTGGACGCCGATGGGCGTCGAGGCGGTGCGGGCGAAGGGTTATGCCTACCTGTCCGCCGAGTATCACGAAAACTGGCGAGACAACGAGGCGGGGAATCCCCATGGATGTGTCCTCCTGGGGGCTGGGCTTGTGACGCGGCCCTGCATCAAGCGGCTCGATCCCGTGCAGTTGAGCGAAGCGGATGGCGAGAGCGTGCTGCTCCTGCATCCGAAACTTTTGAACGATTTGATTTCCGAGGTGAAGGACACCATGAAAAAGCATCTGGAAGAACTGAAGAAGCAGCTTGAAGCCAAGGGCTTGAGCGAGGCCGCGATTGCTGCGGTGATTTCCCTGGCTGAAAAGGCCATGACCGGCATGACGGACGATGCGCAGATGAAGGCGCTGTGCGAGGCTTTCGCCGCCGATGCCAAGAAACTGACCGAGGGCGGCCCGGTGACGGTGAACGTGGCCGGCGGTCTGACCGCGGCCGATGTGGCTGCCGCCGTGGCCAAGCAACTGGCCGAGCGCGACGATGCCGCGAAGAAGCTGGCGGAAACGCAGGCCGGAAACGTCAAGCTGCTGGGCGAGCAGATTGCCGAGCTGGGCAAGTCGCTGAGCGAGGACACCCGCAAGGAATTGATTGACGGCCTGACCCCGGCGATTACCGCCGAGATGTCGGCGCCGGCGATCAAGGCGCTGGCCGAGGTGCAGGTGAAGATGGCCGAGAAGGCCGAGGCCAACAAGCAGCTGGCGGCTTCCGGCTTCCACTTCCGTGGCAATGCCCATATCACCGTGGATTCGACCAACGAAGTGCTGAAGCTGCAGGATACCATTGACCGTCGCCTGGGCATCACGCCGCCGAAGGATTCGCCGAATGCCGAGCTGGTGAAGAAGGTGCTGGCGCAGTTCGACGCCGAGCGCGGCGCCGAGTTGTCGCGTGAGCACAAGCAGCTGGCCGGCGGCGACGGCGTGATTTCGGATGTGTCGGTGCCGGCGATCTTCGAGCGCACGGTGATCCGCGAGGCGCTCTACCCGCTCGTCGCCCTGCAGTTCGTCAATGTTGGCACCTCCGAATTCGCGGTGGCCGCGCAGATCCCGTACAGCTACCGCGATCTGACCGGGGCCGGCCGCGACTCGACCCGCAAGTATGAAGGCCAGGGCATCGCCCGCGCCGGCATCAAGCAGGCGATGGAAACGGCTTACCCGATCCCGCAGAAGCTGGCCTTCGAGGTGTCGGACGAACTGCGCTACCTGACCGGTGCCGGCCGTATCGACTTCGACGCCACCGCCGAGAACGTGCGCAATGCCTCGCGCATCATCGGCGAGGATCTTGAGCGCCTGATCCTCAACGAGTGCGTCAATGCCGGGGACGAGTTCGCGGTGTCGGCCGGTAACGACACGCTGACCGCCACGGTCAACGGGACGAACAAGGTGTTTGTGACCAGCAACTTCCCGGTCGTGCGTCCGCGCAAGGTCTTCGACCTGCAGGGCAACCAGGTGGGCAGCACGGTGAATCCGATTGTCGTGACGCTGAACAGCATCGTGCGTCAGGAATACGACGGTTCCGGCACGCAGTCCGCCGGCACCTACTACACGATGGATTACAACCTCGGCGAAATCCGCTTTGTGTCGGAAACCGGCGCCACGGTGACCCCGACCAACGCCTGGCCGCTGGTGGTGACTTACAGCTACACCACCAACGTCACCAAGTTCGACACCGACCTCGGTGCGTTGAAGGTGGGCGAGAAGTGGGACGACTTCATCTACCGCTACGGCCTGCGCCGCTCGGTGCTGGAGGATCAGCGCTACTACCGCGCCAACTTCGGCCTGATGTCGGGCACGGTGCATGAACAGGTGCTGCTGGCCAACCAGTTCGCGGCGATCAACGACCGCGGGAATACCTCGGTCAGCGGGGCTGGCGATCTGGGTTCGATCCGCTCGGTGCCGAACTTCAAGAGCTTCGCGCCGGGCCTGCAACTGGGCGATACCCGCGTGCTGATCGGCGAGCGCGGCAATACCCGCTTCCGCATGGCCAAGCCGTGGCAGATGGGCGAGCTGCAGGACCAGAAGGACGTCAATGGCCGCTTCACGGGCAAGAAGGAAGCCTACGGCGATCAGTTCATCTTCCTGCACACGCCGAGCCAGCTTAAGGGCTGCTACTCCAGCGTGGTGCTGTACTCCGCGACCGGCCGCGTGGCCCGCGTCGCTTAACCGGACCTCTGCGTCTTACCCCGGCCTGACGGTGCGCCCGATGGCCGGGGATTTTTTGAGGGAACGATGATGCGCGTACCGATCGAGAACAATGGGCAGATGCCCATTTATGTGGGCGGGGTGATGATTCCGCCGGGCGAGACCCGCCATTTCGAAGACGACATGCTGCCGCCGGAATTCCGCGCGCCGGCTGAGCCGCAGGAAGAACTGGCGCCGCTGGAGCCCTTGCTGCTGGTGCTGGGGGGCACGGTCGACCATATCAAGCTGGGTCTGCCTGACCTGAGCAACGAGGAACTGGACCGCCTGGAAATGCTGGAGGCCGAAGGCAAGGCCCGCAAGACGCTGATCGAGGCG
>JAURHQ010000297.1 GCA_030833185.1 Gammaproteobacteria bacterium
CGGTCGGCGACGTCCGCAATCTGGCCCGCCGGCAGCACCAGCGTGACGAAGGGCAGGAACTGGGCGAGACCGGCCAGACCCAGCGCCAGCGGGTCGCGGGTCATGGCGTAAAGCTGCCAGCCGGCGGCCACCGACAGCATCTGCCAGGCCAGCGTGGCGGCGAAGCGCGCGGCGGCGTAGCGGGCGAAGTCCGGCTGCCGCAGCGCCTCGCGCCACAGGCCCCGGTCGGCCGCGCTCACGGCTGGCTGCGAATGGCGTCGAGCAGCAGGTCGAGCGCGGCCTGCGTGTATTTCCACATATTGGGTTCGCGCTCGTCGCCGGCGTTTTCAATTAGCCGGGTGCGGCGCACCGGCCCGTCGACCACCAGCCAGCAAACGCCGGAGGGGATGCCGTAACGGGAACCCGTAGGCCCGGTGGTGCCGATTTCCGCCACCGACCAGGTCGCGCCCAGCTTCTCGCGGATGGCCACCGCGCAGCGCGTGACGTAATCCTCGCTCAGCGGCAGTACGCCCTTGACGACCTCGTCGGGAATATCGAGCAGAATGCGCCGCGCCTCGCGCGTATAAATGACCCCGCCGCCAAGGAAATAGGCTGAAGCGCCGGGGATGGCCAGCAGCGCGGCAGAAATCAGCCCGCCCGCGGAAGACTCGGACACGGCCACCGTCTGTTCGCGGGTTTTAAGTTCCGCCGCGACTTCGGCAGCAAGCGTGGATAGCATGGTCATCGGCGGGCTCCTGTGGGGCGTCGTGGGCGAAGATTCCGGAGAGTAAGTTGGAAAGCATCAATCCTCAAATGCGCGCCTGGCGCTGCCACGGCTTTGGCGACTATCACGCGCTGACGGTGGAATCGCTGCCGGTCCCGCAAGCGGCCGCCGGCGAGGTGCGGGTGGCGGTGCGCGCGATCGCCCCGGGCTTTCCGGACATGCTGATGGTGCAGGGGCTTTATCAATTGAAGCCGCCGCTGCCGTTCACGCCCTGCGCGGATTTCAGCGGTGTGGTGGTGGAAGTCGGCGAGGGCGTCGCGCAGTTCAAGCCGGGCGACCGGGTGATGGGCGTGGTGCGCTTTGGCGCGGCGGCGGATTTTCTGACCGTGAAAGCCAGCGAGCTGCTGCCGCTGCCGGCGCGTTTCAACTTCGCGAGCGGCGCGGCCTATCTCGTCGCCTACAAGACGGCCTATGTGGCGCTGGTCGTGCGCGGTGGACTGAAGGCCGGCGAAACCCTGCTGGTGCACGGCGCAGCCGGTGGCGTGGGGCTGGCTGCGGTGGAGCTGGGCAAACATCTCGGCGCGACGGTGATCGCGCTGGCCAGTAGTGATGAAAAGCGCGCGGTGGTTAAAGCCAAAGGCGCCGACCACGTGCTGGATGCGCGCGAGCCGCGATTTCGGGAGGCGGTCAAGGCGCTGACCGGCGGGCGGGGGGCAGACGTCATCTACGACCCGGTGGGCGCGGACGTCTTCGATGAATCCCTGCACTGCATCGCGGTGTTCGGGCGGCTGCTGGTGGTGGGCTTTGCCGCCGGGCGCATTCCGCAGCTGCCGGTCAATCTCGCGCTGCTCAAACAGATTTCGATCGTCGGCGTGCGCGCCGGCGAGTACGGCCGACAGTTCCCGGCGGGCGGGCAGGCGGTCAATCAGGCGCTGGTGGCGCTGGCGGAAGCCGGCCACCTTACGCCACACATCCATCGCCACTACGGCTTTGACGATCTGGTGCGGGTGCTGGACAGCATCGCGGCGCGGGAAGTCATCGGCCGGGTGGTCATGCATTGGCAGGAGTAGCGTTCATGCGCATTGGAACCCTGATCCGCAACATGGGGCCGCAGTCGACACCGGGGCTGCTCAAAGCCTGCGCGGCCCGGGCCGAGACCGCCGGTCTCGATGACCTATGGGTGGTCGACCACATCGCCATCCCGCCGGCGGAGTCGGAAGGCTCGGACGGGCGCTACCTCGACCCGCTGGCGACGCTCAGTTTTCTGGCGGGTGTGACCAGCCGCATTGGTCTTGGGGTCACGGTGCTCATCGCGCCGTACCGCGCGCCGCTACCCACCGCCAAGTGGGTCGCGAGCGTGCAAGAGCTGGCCGAAGGCCGTCTGCAGCTGGGGCTGGGCGTTGGCTGGATGGCCGCCGAGTTTCGCGCGCTGGGCATATCCGCACACGCGCACGAGGCGGCGCGCTGACCGACGAGTTGCTGGCCTTCATGCACGAGTGCTTTGCCAACGACGTGGTGAGCCGCAACGGCCAGGAATTCCTGTTCAGGCCGCGCCCGGCGCGTCCGCCCTTCCTGCTGGGCGGCGCGGCCGAGCACGCCTTCGCCCGGGTCGTGCGCTACGGCGACGGCTGGATGCCGATGAAAGGCGATCCGGACTTCTTGCGCGAGCCCGTTCGGCAACTCGCCGGCCTGATGCAGGCCGCCGGCAAGCCGCCGCCGCAGGTCATTCCCCTGACGGGGCTGCCTTTGGACGACTTGCCCAAAGCCCGCGAGCAGCTCGCCGCGCTGGCCGAGGTCGGGGTGACCGGCGTGGTGCATGCCGGGCGCTACGTGGACGAGTCGGCCTTCGCCGTGCAGGTCGAACGACTGCAGGCACTCCGCTGAGCGCCCGATGAGCGAGGAGACCTCTAGCCCTGACGGTCGGCGCGCAGCCGCCCGGGACCCGCTCCACGGGGTGACGCTGGCGATGGTGCTCGACTATCTCGTCAGGCGTTACGGCTGGGCAGCGATGGCGCAACGGATTCCGGTGCGCTGTTTCATGTTCGAGCCGTCGGTGAAGTCGAGCCTGACTTTCCTCCGGCGCACGCCCTGGGCCCGGGCCCAGCTCGAAGCCTGGTATGTCGAGGACCGTCGACGGGCTCCGGCCGAGAGTCCCTGGGCCGGCTGGTCGCCGAAACGACCCGAGCCCTAGGTCCCGCCCTTGAAGCGGTTGGGCGCAGGAGCCTCCGGTCGCGTGCGCCACAGTTTTTTCGGACTTTTTTCTCACTCGGTCGGCAAGCTGTATTGCCTTGTCATACATCGGCCGGTACAACGCTTGACACGGATCAAGTGTTTCCCTTTCAGCGATGGACGGGACGCATGAAACGCAGAGCCGCGGTTCGCCGGGCTGCTGGTTTGCATGGCGAGGAAACACATCCGATGGACTGTTTTGCTACGGAGCGACCCACGCGCAAAAAAAGTGTGGGCCGGAATGCGAGAGCCGTTTCTGCTTGAAACAGGGGTTCTCTCGGGCGAACGCGCCTGCATTCAGGGTTTTTTGCTGCTGTAGCCCATCGCGATAGCGCGATCAGCCCCCTGTGGGCGGTCGTTTCTCCCTGTGCGCTCGCACGCCCTCGAATTGTCATGAGCCCTGCGGATCCCGCGAGCGATGCGTCGCCGCGTGCGGTCGAACGGGCCCT
>JAURHQ010000298.1 GCA_030833185.1 Gammaproteobacteria bacterium
GGGTGGCAGGTTTGTCGCCAACATCCACCATGTGGGCGGCGCCGTCGGCGTTGAAATGGGTCAGGCGATCGGACATCGGCGGTGTCTCCAGAGCGGGCGTGGGCTAGAATCGGCCGCACTCTACCGCAAGCCATCGCAGGTCGTCCCCGCCCGTGAACACCACCGCCGTCGTCACCATTAAACTGTTTGCCAGCCTTGCAGAAAGTTGCGGGTGGCGAGAGCGCCAGCGGGCGCTGGCAGGCGAGACCTGCATTCTCGATCTCTGGCGCACAGAAACGGGTCAGCCCGAGTTGCCGCCGCGAGTGCTGTGTGCGCGCAATATGGCGTATTGCGACGCGCGTACGGTGGTCGCGCCGGGCGATGAAATCGCGTTTTTCCCACCGGTTACGGGGGGCAGTCATGCCGGTTAGCGTGCGCGACGTCGCCTTCGAACCCTACAGCGAAGTCGTCGCCTATCAGCAGCAGCGCTTTGCAAGCGCGGGCGCCTTCGGCGCGTCGGCGGTGTTTGTTGGCACGATGCGCGACTTCAACGAAGGCGACGCGGTGCGCGGCATGACGCTGGAGCACTATCCGGGCATGACGGAACGTCACCTTGAAGCGATCTGCCAGGACGCGGCAGCCCGCTGGCCCTTGCTCGATAGCCTGATCGTGCACCGGGTAGGAGAGGTTGAACCGGGCGATGCCATCGTGCTGGTGGCGGTGTGGTCGGCGCACCGGGCGGAGGCCTTTGAGGCCTGCCGGCATCTGATGGAAGACCTCAAGTCACGCGCGCCATTCTGGAAAAAAGAGCGGCTGGTGGACGGCACCCGCTGGGTGGCGCGCAACACCGCCGGCTATACCGCCGGCCAGTCCGAACCAACGAAAGGTTAAGGCTATGCACGTACGCGTGTTGGGTTCCGCCGCCGGCGGCGGCTACCCGCAATGGAACTGCAATCATCCCAACAGCCGCCGGGCCCGGGCCGGTGAGGCGGGCGCGAAGGCGCGCACGCAGTCGTCGATTGCCGTGAGCGCTGATGGCCAACGTTGGCTGCTGTGCAATGCCTCGCCCGATCTGCGTCAGCAGATCAACGACAACGCGGTGCTCCAACCCGCCGCCGCGGGCCCGCTGCGGGCCAGTCCCATTCAGTCGGTCATGCTGACCAACGCCGATGTCGATCACGTCACCGGGTTGCTCACGCTGCGCGAATCGCAGGCGTTCAATCTGTACGCGACCAGCCGGGTACAGGGTGTCCTCGCCGCAAATTCGATTTTCAACGTGCTGAATCCGGCATTTGTGGCGCGCCACGCGATCAGCCTTGATGAAGCATTTCGCCCGCTGGCGGCGGACGGCAGCGAACTGGGGCTAACCGTCACCGCGTTTGCGGTGCCCGGCAAAGTCGCCCTGTGGCTGGAAGATGCCGCCAAAGGCGTCGACATCGGCGCGGTCACCGAAGACACCGTGGCCCTCGAAATCCGCAACACCGCGAGCGGGGAGGGGTTTTTCTATATCCCGGCCTGCGCCCGGATGACCGAGGAACTCGCTGCGCGTCTGCGCGGCGCCGCGCTCGTCTTCTTCGACGGGACGCTGTGGGTTGACGATGAAATGATCCGGGACGGCGTGGGCAGCAAGACCGGGCAGCGCATGGGGCATCTCAGTGTGTCGGGCGCCGACGGCAGCATGGCGCTGCTGGCGGAGCTGGCGGTGAAGCGAAAGGTGTTCATTCACATCAACACCACCAACCCCATCTTGCTTGAGCAGAGCCCCGAACGGGCCGCGGTTGCGGCTGCAGGCTGGGAAGTGGCCTACGACGGCATGGCGCTCAGCCTGTAGCGCGAACTACATCAGCCACTCAAAAAGCTGCACCTCGACTTCGCTGCCGGCTTCGACCTTGCCGGTGTCCATGCCCAGCACGATGAAGCAGTTGGCCTGCGACATCGAACTGAGTATGCCCGAGCCCTGGTCGCCCGTTGGGGTGACCTGCCACTGACCGTGGGCATCGCGCGCCGCATGGCCGCGCTGAAATTCGACCCGGCCGGGCCGCTTTTTGAGGGTGGCCGTGGTGCGTGCCGGCAGATTCCAGCGAGGTCTGGGCGAGGTGCCCATCATTTTTTCCAGCGCCGGTTGCACGAACTGGTAGAAGGTCACCATCACCGACACGGGATTGCCCGGCAGGCCGAAGAAGGCGGCCTGACCGACGCGACCGAATGCCAGCGGTCGACCGGGTTTCATGGCCACTTTCCAGAACCGCACCTCACCCAGCTCGCCCAGCACGTCTTTGGTGTAGTCCGCTTCGCCGACCGATACCCCGCCGCTGGTGATGATGACATCCGCCATGTCGGCGGCGCTGGCAAAAGCGGCTTTCAGTGCGGCGGGGTCGTCGCGCACCACGCCCAGATCGATGACCTCAACGCCCAGCCGCACCAACATGCCGTAGAGCGTGTAGCGGTTGCTGTCGTAGATGTCGCCGCGGCCCAGCGATTCGCCCAGCGAGCGAAGCTCATCGCCGGTCGAGAAAAACGCCACCCGGGGACGGCGCAAGACATTGAGTTCGCCATAGCCCAGCGAGGCGACGAGGCCTAAATCGGCGGGTGTCAGCAGCCTTCCTGCGGGCAAGGCTTCGGCGCCAGGTTTCAGGTCTTCGCCGGCGGCGCGCACGTGCTGGCCGCGCTTGTGCCGGGCATCGATGCTGATTCGGTCACCCTCGGCAATGACCTGCTCCTGCATCACCACCAGATCGCTGCCTTCGGGCATCACCGCGCCAGTCATGATTCGCACGGCTTCACCGGCGCCAAGCACGCCGTCGTAAGGCTTGCCCGCAAAGGAACTGCCGACCACGCGCAGCTCAGCGAGCCCTTCGGCCGGCACGTCGCGATGCGCCAGCGCGTAGCCGTCCATGGCGGAGTTGGTGTGGGCCGGCACCGGGAACTGCGCGGTCACGGGCGCCGCGAGGACCCGACCCAAGGCTTGGCGCAGGGCCAGCCGTTCGCTGGCCGTCACCGGGTTGACGGCCGCGAGCAGGCGCGTCAGCGCCTCCTCACAGCTTAGCGAGTGCAGGTCGTAGTCATCTTCGCAACTCGGGATCAGGTTGATCAGGGGGGCGCTCATGGGTTGAAGACTCCGGCGTTGGCGCGGCTGGCCGCCGCGCGCTCGAGAATAAACTGGCTGATGGCGGCAATGTCGTCGAGCCTGAACTGCGGCATGTCGCGGGGCAGGCTCAGCGTCTCGTCCGAGGCGAGGGCGATCACCGCCTGATCGTCTGCGCAGAGCAGGGGGCGACCCAGCGCGGGGCGATGGATTTCGAGCTTCGGGAAGGCCTCGTGGCGAAAGCCTTCAACGAGGATGAAATCCACCTCGCGGGCATCCAGCGCCGCCAACATCTCCAGTAGCGGCGGGTCCTCA
>JAURHQ010000299.1 GCA_030833185.1 Gammaproteobacteria bacterium
GGCGGGAGTGGAGTCGATCATCTCGCGCAGCGGCTCCGGCACCTCGCATTGCGACGGCGGCGAGAGCTGCAGCAGGTTCATGAATGCCACCCAGTAGATGTCGAGCGCCGACAGGCGATTGCCGACGAAGAACGGCCGCCCCTTGGCGACCTCGCTGCGGAGTTGCGCGGCAAGCGCCTCGAGCTGGGCGATCAGTCGCCCGCTGGCGGCTTCGACATCCGTGCGGCGATACCCGTATTTGCTGCCCATGCGGGCCACACCTTCCGGCGGGCTGCCACTGTCGATCGCCGGGGCGAACATTTGCAGCCGCCGGTTCCAGCCGAGCCCGAGCTCGCCGCACAGTTCATTGGCCAAACCGATCATCAGCGCCCGGTCGTGGACGTTGTCCGGGAGCAGCGAGGGCGTCGGCGCCAGACGCTCGGCGAGCATGAGGATGTCGAGCCAACGCGAAATGGGTTTCTCATCGTTCCAGGCCACGACCGGCCCGCTGTTTTCGCCTGACCAGGCGACGAGCTCCTCGTTGGTCCCGCCCGCTTCCTGCGCGGCGACCAGAAAGTCGAGGCCCTTGATTTCGAAAATGGTCTTCGCGGCCTGACCCCAGGGACTGGGATAGCCTTTTACCAGCACGAGTCGCAGTCCCTGCGCCTTGATAATTTCGCTGAGCGGGCGGTAGTCGAGCATCGGGACCTCCGGCGCAAATCTGCGCGTTGAAATACCGCACGCGGACGCTGCGGGTGGCCGGTATCCTACGCGCAAGATCCCGGTTAAATCGAGCCAAACCCATGCCCTTGTCTTCGCCTCTCCCCTTGCCTGATGCCCTCGCCCGCCACGGCCGCGCGGCCGGCATCGCGCGCACCCTCGAACTGACGCTCCCGGCGCAGCAAACACCGTGGCGTCCAAGCGGGCTGCGGGTCGAAGCGGGTCAGCACTATTCCGTTTTTGCCAGCGGGCGAATTGACTGGTCGCGGCGCCTGCCGGGCTTGTATGGCGGCCCACGTTTTCATCTGTGGGCGCGGGTTTCGCCGGGCGGACGCATCGTCAACCTCAGACAGGACACGGACAGCTTCATCGCCGATTGCGCGGGAGAACTCGAGTTCGGCATCTATATGGGCATATGGAAAAACGCCTTTGGCGAACTGGCCAGCGACCCCGCCCTTTATGCGCGTCTGACGGGCGAACTCACCCTGCAGGTGGTGCTCTGGGAGCACAGCGCGCTGGCCGGCCTGCGCGCGCTGGCCGCCGCAGCGCCAGCGGTGCCGGCCTTTGCCGCCGAACTCGCCCACCTCGAGCATCCGGTCCCGCCACCGGCCGGCTGGGACTATCTCGTCGAGGCGGGTCAGGCCGAGATGTATCGCCCGACGCGAACGCCCGACGGCGCACCTGCTATCCACCTCTGCGGCGCAGACGACCAGGGCATCCTCGTGCGCGAAGTCGACTTCCCGTTGAGTCCCAGCACCCGGCTCGACTGGCGCTGGCGGGTCGATACCCACCCCAGCACCGTGGCGGAAGACACGCCCTACACGCACGACTACCTGTCGGTCGCCGCCGAATTTGAAGACGGCCGGGACCTCACCTGGATCTGGAGCAGCAGCCTGCCCGTCGGCCATCACTTTGCCTGTCCCATCAAAGCCTGGTCGGCGCGTGAAACCCACTGGGTGGCGCGCAGCGGTACGCAGGATTTCGGCCGCTGGGTGAGTGAATCGCGGGCGGTCCACGCCGATGTGGCCGTCGCCATCGGCAAGCCGCCGGCGCGCATCGTGCGGATCTGGCTGATTGTGGTGGCTACGTTTCAGCACGGCCGCTTCGACGCACAGGTCGCCGACATCTGTCTGCACGACGGCGAACAACGTCTCGCGGTGCTGTAGCCGCAGACGGTTTTGTGACCGGGCGCGCGCTTGTGTAAGGTGTCGCCCCTGCATCGAGGTCGAGAGGAGCAGCATGAACGCCTACGAACAAAAGCCCTGGCTGGCGCAATACACCGCCGGGGTGCCGGCCGCCGCAACGCCCGGTTTCACCAACGCGCTGGAAATGTTTCGCGCCGCCTGCGCGCAAGACCCTTCCCGGACCCAGATTTTCTATTTCGACCACGGCATCAGCGTCGCTGAAGTCGACCGCCTGAGCGACCAGCTGGCCGTGGCCCTTCGCGCCCGCGGTATCGGCCGCGGCGACCGGGTCGCGGTCTACCTGCAAAACGTGCCGCAGTTTGTGCTCGCCATGCTGGCGGCCTGGAAATGCGGCGCGATCATGGTCTCGGTCAACCCGATGCTGCGGCATAAGGAAGTCAGCCTGATCCTCAAAGACTCCGGCGCCAAAGGCCTCATCACCCTGGAGTCGCTGTATCACGAGGTGGCGAGCGCGGTGGTGGGCGAGAGCAAGGTCGAATTTGTCCTGACCACCTCCGAGCTCGAGTTTCTGGGCGACACCCGCCCTGCGCTGCTGAAAGACTCGCAGCGCATGGCCTGCCCCGGCGCTGAGGACCTGCTGACGGTCGTCAACGCGCTGGCCGGCCAAACGCCGCCGCCGGTCGATTTGAGCGGCGACGACGTCGCGCTGCTGACCTACACCTCGGGCACCACCGGGCCGCCGAAGGGCGCGATGAATCTGCATCGCAACGTGGTCTACAACAGCACCGTCTATCGCGAGTGGATGCAGTTGTCCCCGCAGGACGTCATCCTCGGCGTGGCGCCGCTGTTCCACATCACGGGGCTCATCGCCTGCATCACCACCGCCATGCTGCTGCCCTGCCCGCTGGTGCTGTACTACCGCTTCGATCCGGCGGTAACCGCCGAACTCGTGGAAACCCACGGCGTGACCTTTGTGGTCGCCTCGATCACGGTGTTCATCGCGCTGATGAACAACGAGGAAGCTAAAAAACGCAATTTCTCCACGCTGAAGAAGGTCTACAGCGGCGGTGCGCCGGTCTCGCCGGCGCAGGTCGATGCCTTCCGCGCGCAGTTCGGCGCCTACATCCACAACATCTACGGCATGACCGAAACCACTAGCCCGACCCACGCCGTGCCGCTGGGTGGCAATGCGCCGGTCGACCCCAACACCGGCGCGCTGTCGGTGGGCGTGCCGGTCTGCGGCGCGGTGGTCTATGTGGTGGACGATGAAGGCAACGCGCTGCCGGCGGGTGAAGTGGGTGAAATCGTCTCCGGCGGTCCGATGGTGGCGCCCGGCTACTGGGACAAGCCGGAAGAAAGCGCCAAGGCCTTCGAAGCCCGTGGCATCCACACCGGCGACGTCGGCTTCATGGACGAACAGGGCTGGTTTTACATCGTCGACCGCAAGAAGGACCTCATCATTGCCTCGGGCTACAAGGTGTGGCCGCGCGAAGTAGAAGACGTGCTCTACACGCATCCAGCGGTG
>JAURHQ010000029.1 GCA_030833185.1 Gammaproteobacteria bacterium
GCGGCAAAATTTACGCCGGCGCGTTGCCGGTGATTGCGCCGGATGAAAACGCCGACCCGCTGCTCGCCACGCTGATCCGCTGGGCCGAAGCCCGCTCGCCGATCACGGTGCTGGCCACGCCGCCGGCCGGTCCGCTGCTGGATCTCAACACCGTCAGCGGCGGTGAAGACGAAGACCAACTCCCCGCCCTGCTGCCCGGCCACACGGTGGTCAAGGGCGGCGCAATTGCCAGCGAGCGGGGCGTGCGCGCCGCGCTGGCGGCGGGCGTGACCACCCTCTGCGCAAGCCCCCGTCTGCCGGTATTGCTGGCGGCGCTGGAGGCGCAGCGCCAACTTCAAACGAACACAGCGAACGACAAGTGAGCACACCATGAGCGCGGGAAGCAACATCAAGCCGCAGGACGTTGAAGGTCTGATTGAACTCTTCAAGGCCTCCAACTGGGACGAAATGCACGTGCAGGTCGGGGAGTTTGAACTCTTCCTGTCCAACGATCCGAAAGCCGTCGGGCCGGGCAAGGCGGTGGCGGCCCCGGCCGCGCCGCTGGCCGTGAGCGTCGCCGCGCCGGCCAGTGCGCCAGCGACGGCCCCTGCGTCGATCGCGCACGCGCCGGTCACCGCCGCCATTCCCGACGGGCTGGTCGCGATCCGCGCGCCCAATCTCGGCACCTTCTACCGCGCACCCAAGCCCGGCGCGCCGCCGTATGTGGAAGTCGGCCAGACCATCAGCGAAGACACCGAGGTGTGTCTCATTGAAGTGATGAAGCTGTTTGCGCCGGTGGCCGCGGGGCTGCGCGGCGTGGTGCGCGAAGTGCTGGTCAAGGACGGCCAGATGGTCGAGTTCGACGCGCCGCTGATTCTGGTCGAGCCGGCCAAATGAGGCGAGGGCTGGCGCAGGGAGGCCGCGCATGAGCATCTCCCGCGTGTTGTCCGTTAACCGGGGCGAAATCGCCGCGCGTGTGGTGAAAGCCGCGCAGGCGCTGGGCATCGAGGCGGTGCAGGCCGTCTCGCAGGCCGACCGCGAGAGCATGGCCGCGCAGCTCGCCGACCGCACGGTGGTGATAGGCCCCGCGCCCTCGCGCTTGAGCTATCTCGACCCCAAGCTGCTGGTGCACACCGCGCTCGCCACCGGCTGCGACGCGCTGCATCCGGGCTACGGCTTTCTGTCTGAACGCGCGGCGCTGGCGAGCCTCTGCGCCGAGCACGGCATTACCTTCATCGGCCCGCGCCCGGAGACCATCGCGGCGCTGGGCGACAAGCTGGAAGCGAAAGCGTTGGCGCGCGCGGCGGGCGTGCCGCTGGTGCCGGGCACGGATCGCATTGCCGACGCCGCGGCCGCGCAGGCGGCGGCCGAGACCTTGGGCTATCCGGTGCTGATGAAAGCCTCCGCCGGCGGCGGCGGGCGCGGCATGTTCATCGCGCGGAGCGCTGCGGATCTCGCGGCCGGCTTCGACAAGGCCAGCAACGAAGCGCGCGAAGCTTTCGGCGACGGCACGATGTACATGGAGCGCTACGTCGAGAACGCGCGGCATGTGGAAGTGCAGGTGTTTGGCGACGGCAAGGGCCATGTGCTGCATTTCGGCGAGCGCGATTGCTCCATCCAGCGCCGCTATCAGAAAGTGTTTGAGGAATCGCCCTGCGCGGCGATGCCGCAGGCGCTGCGGGAAGAACTGCACCGCGCGGCGCTGTCGCTGGTCGCCTCGGTGAAGTACCAGAACGCCGGCACGGTGGAGTTTCTCTACGACGTGAACCGGCAGGAAATCTATTTCATCGAGGTCAATGCGCGCATCCAGGTGGAGCATCCGGTGTCCGAACAGGTCACGGGTTTCGACCTCATCCAGCTGCAGTTTCGGGTAGCGGGCGGCGAGCCGCTGCACTACACGCAGGATCAGATCCCGGTGCGCGGGCACGCCATTGAGTGCCGGCTGAATGCGGAAGATCCGTATCAGGACTTCCGCCCCAGTCCCGGCCGCATCACGCGCTGGCAGCCGCCGCGCGGCGCCGGTGTGCGGGTCGACAGCCACTGTTACGACGGTTACCTCGTGCCGCCGTTCTACGACTCCATGATCGGCAAGCTGATCGTTACCGCCGCCACCCGCGCCGAGTGCGTGGAGCGGCTGCAGGCGGCGCTGGCCCGCACCGAGATCGACGGCCTCACCACCAATTTGCCGCTGTTGCGCCATATCGCGCAGCAGCCGGATTTCATCGACAACCAACTCAACACGCGCTGGCTGGAGACCACCGGTCTGCCGGCGTTTGGTGCGAAGCAGGAGTAAGCCCGATGGCGCATATCGAATTTCTGGACGAAACCCTCCGCGACGGACAGCAGAGCCTGTGGGGCATGCGCATGCAGGCCGGCCACGCGCTGCCGGTGGCCTCCCTGATCGACCGCACCGGCTACCGGGTGATCGACCTCACCGGCTCCTCGATGTTTGAGTGCCTGATCAAATACTGCCGCGAAAATCCATGGGAAGGCCTCGACCTGCTGACCGCCGCCATGCCGCGCACGAAGATTCGCGCCGGCATGCGCTCCAACGCGTCCGTCACCTTCAGCGTCACGCCGGACTCGCTGATGGACGCCTGGATGCGCCAGCTGAACGTGCACGGCTGCCGCAGCTTCTGGATTTACGACGTGCTGTTCAACATCGACAAGATGCACCGGCTGGCCAAGGTGGCGAAGGAGTTTGGCTCCGAAGTCGCCGGTTCGATCATGTTCACCTTGAGCCCGGTGCACACCGACGAGTACTACGCCGACAAGGCCGACAAGCTCTCCATCTGCCCCGACATCGACACGCTATTGCTCTACGACACCGCCGGCGTGCTGGAGAAAGAGCGGCTGAAGACGCTCTTGCCGGCGATCAAGGCGAAAGCCCGCGGCAAGCCGATCGAGTTCCACTCCAACAACCTGCTGGGGCAGTCGGCCAAGGCCTATCTGGACGCCATCGAACTGGGCGTGTCGATCATCCACACCGCGGTGCGGCCCATGGCCAACGGGCCGTCCGTGCCCTCGGTGGAAGTGATGGCGCGCAACGTCGAGCTGATGGGCCATACGCATAACCTGGACACCTCGCTGTTCGCGCCGGTATCCGCGCATTTCGAGAAGGCCGGCAAGGCGGCAGGCTTTCTGGTCAACCAGTACGCCGAGTACGACGTGCTGTCGATCCAGCATCAGATCCCGGGCGGCATGGTCGGCACCATGAAAGCCCAGCTGGTCCAGCACGGCATGTCCGAGCGGCTGGAAGAAGTGCTGCAGGAAACCGCCATCGTGCGCCGCGAGCTGGGCTATCCCGGCATGGCGACGCCGTTCAGCCAGCTGGTTGGCACGCTGGCGGTGCTGAACATCGTCACCGGCAAGCGCTATTCGGTCATTCCGGACGAAGTCATCCAGTACGCCGCGCAGCACTACGGCGCGACGGTGGCGCCGATCGAGCCCAATGTGCTCGACAAGATCATGTCCGCGCCGCGCGCGAAGGAAATCTGCGCCAACCCGCCGGAGCAGCCGACGCTGGCCGAACTCCATCAACGCTTCGGCACCAGCAACGACGACGAACTCATCCTGCGCGCGCTGGTGCCGTCCAGCGAAGTCGACAAGGCGCTGGCCGCCGGCCCGGTGAAGACCTCCTTCCCCATGCTGTCGTCGCCGGAGCTGGATCAGGTGCAGCGCCTGATGAAGCTCGCCAACTCGGCGGTGGTGCAGGTGTCCTCGCCGGACTTCAAGCTCTCGCTGCGGCGCTTCTCATGAGCCAGCGCCGGGCGGTGATCGTCGACGTCTGCCGCTCGCCGTTTGCGCGCGGGCGGGAGAACGGCGCGCTGGCGGCGGTGCATCCGGTAGATCTCTACGCGCAGGTGCTGGCCGCGCTGGTGGCGCGCACGGGCATCGACCCCGCGCTGGTCGAAGACGTCATCACCGGCTGCGTCATTCAGGTGGCGGAGCAGGCCGGCAACATCGGCCGACAGGCGGTGCTGGCGGCGGGTTTTCCGGAAACCGTCCCGGCGGTCACGCTGGATCGCAAGTGCGGTTCGGCCCAGCAGGCTATCGACTTCGCGGCGCAGGGCGTGATTGCCGGCGCGTATGACGTCGTCATCGCCGGCGGCGTGGAAATGATGGGCAAGGTGCCGATGCGCATCAACCGCATGGGCAAGGACGACAAGGGCCCGCGCTTCCACGCGCGCTATCCGCAGGGCTTGGTGCATCAGGGCATCTCCGCCGAACTCATTAACGCGCGCTGGGGCATCAGCCGCGAGGCGCAGGACGAGTACGCGCTGCGCTCGCATCTGCGCGCGGCGGCGGATGTGGCCGGCACCGCGCGCGATATCGTCGGCATCGAACTCGAAGCCGGCGGCGCGCGGGTTAACGCGGACGAGGGCATCCGCGCCGATTCCACGCTGGAAAAACTGGGCAGCCTCAAGGCGGCATTTGAAGACGCCGCGATGAGCGAGCGCTTCCCGCAAATCCGCTGGAGCGTCTCGGCGGGCAATTCGAGCCAGGTCAGCGATGGCGCGGCGGCGGTGCTGATTGTGGAAGAACAAACCGCGATTCGGCTGGGCCTCACGCCCCGTGCGGCGATCACGCACTTCGCGGTGGCCGGCGACGATCCGGTGATGATGCTGACCGGCGTCATTCCCGCCACGCAGAAACTGCTGAAGCGCGCGGGCCTGTCGATCGATCAAATCGACGCCTTCGAAGTCAACGAAGCTTTTGCCTCGGTGGTGCTCGGCTGGCAGCGGGAACTGGGCGCGGATCTCGATAAAACCAATGTGCTCGGCGGCGCGATTGCGCTGGGGCATCCGGTGGGCGCGTCGGGCGGGCGGCTGATGGCCAATCTCATCCGCGCGCTGGAGCAAACCGGCGGGCGCTACGGCCTGCAGACCATGTGTGAATCCGGTGGCATGGCCAACGCCACCCTCATCGAAAGACTGTAAGGGGAGCCAGCATGACGGGACGGGTAGAAGGCAAGGTTGCCATCATCACAGGGGCCGGCACCGGCATCGGTCGGGCCTGTTTTTCGCTGTTTGCGCGCGAAGGCGCGACCGTCATTGGCGTGTCGCGCACGCAGGCCAATCTGGACGCCGCGCTGGCCGAGGTGAAAGCGGAAACACCGGGCGCGACCGGCATGGTCATCGCCCGCGATCTGGCGCAGCCCGAGTCGGCGGACGAAATCGTCGCGGCGGCCGTCGCCGCCTACGGCCGCGTCGACATCCTGGTGCATTCGGCCAGCGTCGGCTGGAGTTGGCAGGAGAAAAGCCCTGGCGCGATGGACCCGCTCGCCACCACCACGCCGGAGAAGTGGCGCGAAGTCATCGGCTTTAACCTCGACGCCTGCGCCTTCATCGACCGCGCCTGCCTCAACCAGATGCTGAAGCAGGGCAAAGGCTCGATTGTGAATGTGGCGAGCATTTCCGGCATGTTCGGCATGCCCACCGCCCACACCTACTGCGCCTCCAAGGGCGGCATGATCAACCTCACCCGCGCGCTGGCCACGACCTACGCCCAGCAGGGCGTGCGCGCCAACTGCGTCTGCCCGGGCTATACGGACACGCCGATGATCGCGCCGGTGATCAACGTGTTTGACGACCCGGTGGTCGGCCCGCAGTTGACGCCCATGGCGCGCGCCGGCACGCCGCTGGAGATGGCCTACGGCTGTCTGTATCTGGCGTCGGATGAAGCCAGCTACTGCAACGGCACCATTCTCGTCATCGACGGCGGCACCGCCGCGCGCCAGTAGGCGCCGCATCCATGGCGATTCAGTACAGCAACATCAAGGTCCCGCTCCGCGACGGCGAAATGGGCGCCTATCTCGCGGTGCCGGAAGGCGAGCCGGTCGGCGCGATCATCGCCATCATGGAAATCTGGGGCGTCAACGCCACCATGCGCCACCACGCGCAGGAGTTCGCACAAGCCGGCTATGTGTGTCTGGTGCCGGATCTCTTCTGGCGCCAGGAGCCGGGGGTGGAGCTGTCCGACCACAATCCGGCGGACGGTCAGAAGGCGTTTGATCTGTACTACGAGTTCGACTACGACCTTGGCGTGCAGGACATGATCAACACCCGCGACTTCCTTAAAACCCTGCCGGCCTGCAACGGCAAGGTCGGCGCGGTGGGTTACTGTCTGGGCGGCAAGCTCTGCTACCTGCTCTGCTGCCGGACCGACATCGACTGTGCGGTTGCCTACTACGGCACCTATATCGAACACAGCATCCGCGAGGCCAAGTACCTGCACCGCCCGCTGATGCTGCACATGGCGATGAAAGACCGCTGGGTGCAGCCGGAAATCAATGCCATGCTGGAGCGTCGGCTGGGCAGCAACCCGCTGGTCACGATCCACAAATATCCTGAGGCCGACCACGCCTTCGCGCGCAAGGGCGGCAGGCCCTATCGCGAAGCCGATGCGGCGCGGGCGTTAGCCCTCAGCCTGGATTTTTTTCGACAGTACCTCTAAAGACCGGCCGCCCTAAGGGGTGACCAATCCGCCCCGCCTTGGTTAGGATCCGACTGATCCCTGCGCCAGCGCGCAGCCGTAATCACTGCGTCGGCCCGAGAGACGCGGCGTGCTTGTGACCCCGAAGGAGAAAAGGCTCCTGCGATGCCTCAGACCAGCGATACCCATACCCCGTCAAACCCCGCCACGCCGGCCGCCGGCTGGCGTTCCCGGCTCAGATTCAACCGCGATCTGGTGATTTCGCTGGGCCTGCGCTGGCTGCCGGCCTTCGACCGTCTGCTGATGCGCTTTGCCGCCACGCCCGATCATCAGGTCTTCCCGCGCGAGCTGTTTCCGTGGATTCCGCAGATCGAGGCCAATTGGGAGGCGGTACGCAACGAGGCGGCGGAAATCCTGCGCGACCGCATGGCCGTGCCGTCCATCCGCGAAGTCTCGCCCGACCACGACAAAATCGCGCTGGACGAAAAATGGCGCTCGTTTTTTCTGTGGGGCTATGGGCTGAAGGTCAAGGCCAACTGCGCGCGCTGCCCGGCCACCGCCGACATGCTGGACCAGATCCCCAATCTCCTGACCGCGTTTTATTCCGTGATGCTCGCCGGTGCGCACGTGCCGCGGCACACCGGCCCGACCAAGGCCATCCTCACCGCGCATCTCGGCCTCATCATTCCGCTCAAGCGCGACCGCTGCCACATGGAAGTGGGCGAGCACGATGTGATCTGGGAGCAGGGCAAGGTGGTGGTGTTCGACGACATGTACCCGCACGAAGTGTGGAACGACACCGACGAAGACCGGATCATCCTGCTGATGCATCTGAAGCGCCCGCTGCGCTTCCCCGGCACCTGGCTGCGCGACAGCTTCTTCGCCATCCTGCGCGCGAGTCCCTTCGTGAAAGACGGCGTGCGCAATCTGGAGCGCTGGGAAAAGGACCGGGCGGCGGCGTAGGGCGCGTCTGACACCAAATTCACCCGTGGGAGCGGCAACGCCGCGACACCAGCACCAAGCCCCCAACAGCCTCAGCCAGGCCAAAGCCCCTCCCACCAAATTCACCCGTGGGAGCGGCAACGCCGCGACACCAGCACCACGCCCACAACAGCCTGCAGCGCCCCGTTGGCTCAATCCCCCAAGATCTCGCCCCAACCCCCCGCCAGCGCATTGCCGCCGCATTGCGACAGCCAGCACACTCGGCGCACCCCAAGCTCTGGAGCGCGCCATGTCTACCGTGAACGGCATTCACCATCTGGCGATCATGACGGCTAACGTCAAATCGCAAATCGAGTTTTTCTCCGACGTACTCGGCATGAAGCTGACCGCCTTGTACTGGATGCACAACGTGGACGGCTACTTCCACGCCTTCATGGAGCTCAACCCCAGCTGCTCGGTGGCCTTCGTCTTCGCGCCGACGGTGAAAGACATTCCGACCGAATTCGGCATCTCCCACGCCGGCAATCCGGTGAAACCCTGCGCGCCCGGCGCCGTGCAGCACATCGCATTCAACGTCGATACCGACGACGCCCTCTACGCCATGCGCGACCGCATCCGCGCCAAGGGCGTGCGGGTGCTGGGGCCGCTGGATCACGGCTTCTGCAAGTCGATTTATTTCGGCGGGCCGGAGAATCTGGTGCTGGAAGTCTCGACCTCGGCGGCGGCGATCGACGCCGAAGCCTGGATCGACCCCGCGGTGGTCGCGCTGAACGGCATCACCCCGGAAGAACTGGCGCGCTACAAGAATCCACCGCCCTTCGTGCACAAGGGCCCGCCGGTGGCGCAGCCGCCCGTGGGCAACGGCCGCCCGGTCTACACGCAGATGGATGAAGGCTTCGGCGGCGCCTTCGATTTACCCGACGACTTCGTGACCCGCGAACTGAGCGAAAGCACGCCGCCGGTGAAGGTGGGCGCGACGGCCTGAGGTCGGCCGCCGCGCCTCGCGGTCGATCAGGACTTGAGGCTGCTCCGCAGCCGCTCGCCCCAGGCGTGGTTGGTGAAATCAAGCTGAATCGGCGTGACCGACACCGCCTGTTCGTGGATGGCGTGCAGATCTGTGTCCGGATGCTTCTCGCCGTCCGGGTAGCTCAGCTTCACCCAGTAGTAGGGCACGTTGCGGGCGTCGATGCGGGCATCGATGCTGAAGGCGCCCGGCGGGCGCTGGCCCTGACGGGTCACGCGCACGCCGCTGATCTCCGCCGGCCCGTCGACATCCGGAAAGTTAACGTTCAGAAAGCTGTTTTCGGGCCACTCGCCGCTGTTGATGAGCTGCGGCAGCAGCGTCGGCAGAATCGCCCGCGCGGCATCCCAGCGGGCGGTGCCGGACAGCGCGCGCACCACGCTGATCGCAATCGAAGGAATGCCGAGCAGCGTGCCTTCCATGGCGGCAGCGCAGGTGCCGGAATAGCTGACGTCTTCCGCCAGATTCGCGCCGTTATTGATGCCGGACAGCACGATGGTCGGGCGCTGGTCGCGCATCAACTCGTAGCAGGCCATCAGCACGCAGTCGGTGGGCGTACCGAACACCGCCCAGCTGTGCTCGCTGCGGCGGCGGAGCCGGATGGGGTTGTGCAGCGAGATCGAATGCCCCGCGCCGCTTTTTTCGCTGTCGGGCGCAATGACCCACACGTCGTTCGAGAGCTGGTGGGCAATTTCTTCCAACAGCAGGATGCCCGGCGCGTCGACGCCGTCATCGTTGGTGATGAGCAGGCGGTGGCCGGCAAGCGGTTTGGGCGAAGTCATGGCGCGGAGCGATCCTTGGGGCAGACGGTGGAAGCCGGATATTGAACGATGGCGCTGGCGAATGACACCGCGCTAATGCTCGTCCGCCGCGACCCGGCCATCGCCAATCCGCAGCCGCCGCGTGGCGCGCCGGCCGATGGCTGGGTCGTGGGTCACCATCAGCAGGGTCACGCCTTCCTCGTGGTGCAGGCGTTCCAGAATCTCCACCACCTGTGCGCCGGCCTGTGAGTCCAGATTGCCGGTGGGCTCGTCGGCCAGCAGCAGCGGCGGGCGCATGATGGTGGCCCGCGCAATCGCCACCCGCTGGCGCTGACCGCCCGAGAGTTCGGCCGGACGGTGTCCGGCGCGACTTTCCAGCCCTAGCGCGGCCAGCGCGGCGGCGACCCGCGGCGCCCGTTCGCGTGGCGGAACGCCGGCCAGGGTCAGCGGCAATTCGACGTTCTCGGCGGCGGTCAGGCGCGCAATCAGATGAAACGACTGAAACACAAAGCCGATGGTGCGGTTGCGCACGGCGGCCAGTTCGTCGTCGCTGAGCGTGGTGACGTCTTCGCCGTTCAGCAGGTACTGGCCGGTGGACGGACGGTCGAGCAGCGCGATGAGATTGAGCAAGGTCGACTTGCCGGAGCCGCTGGGGCCCATCACGGAGCAGTACTCGCCGGCGCGAATCTGCAGATCGATGCCGGCGATCGCCTGCACGGTCTGCTCCCCTAGCTGGTAGGTTCGCGTGACGCCGCGCAGTTCGATGAGCGGCGCGTCAGCGGGCGTCATAGCCCCCGTCTGCGACGGCCGCAACGCCGGCTTTCACGCCATCACGACCCACCGACAGCACGATCGGCGTGCCGGCGGCGAGCCCGTCTTTGACTTCCGTGTACTCCCAGTTGGCCAGGCCAGGCGTGAAGGTTTTTTCCTGCAGGCGACCGCTCGCGGCATCCAGCACCAGCACCGTATTGCCCTTGATGACGGCTTCCGAGGGCACGCGCAGCACCTGCTCGCGGCTGTCCAGCAGCACTTCGATATCGGCGCTGTAGCCAGGCAGCAGGCCACGCAGGTCGTCCGCGCCCTGCAGCTCGACTTCCACTTCTACCGTGCGCGCCTGCTTTTCGCGGTCCAGCACATAGGGCGCGATGCGGCGGACTTTCGCGTTACAGCGTTTGTCCGGGAAGGCGTCCAGCGACACACAGGCTGGCATGCCGACGCGGATCTGCGGCGCGTCGACTTCGTCGATCGGCGCGGAGATGTAGAGGCAGTGCATGTCGATCAGATCCACCGCCGGCAGCGTCGGGATGCCGGTGGGCGAGGGCGTGATGAATTCGCCGAGCTTGGCGTTGAGTTCCGCAATGACGCCGTCGAAGGGCGCGCGCAGCCGCGTTTTCTCGATTTGTTCGGTGACCACCGCGCTCGCGTTTTCCGCCACCTGCACGTTGGCGCGCGCGGTCTGGCAGCTGGCGGCGGCGCTCTGCGCGCGGGTCTGCGCCACGTCCAGCGCGTCTTCGGAGACCAGCTTGCGGCCCGCCATCCGCTGCAGGCGTTCGGCCTCGCGGCGCGCGCCGGCGGCGGTGCTGCAGGCTTCTTCCACCCGTCGCCCCGCCGCGGCAATTTCCGATTCGGTGTGGCGCAGCTGGGCTTTCAGATCCTCATGCCAGATTTCCATCAGCACCGTGCCGGCGCTGACCGACTGGCCCTTGCTGACCGGTAGCGCGGCCACCTGACCCGCCGCCGAGGGCGACATCCGCGCCCGGTGACAGGCCTCGACCGTGCCGACGCGGGTATTGGAAACCGTCGCGCGCACGGTGCCGGTCGCGAGCGGCGACACGCTGACCGTCACCGGCTTGGGGCGGGTCAGCCACCAGGCGCCGGCGCCGAGGCCGAGGAGAGCAAGCAAAAGGATGAGATAACGCACGGCCGCATTATGACGGCTGATGCGTCGCTTGGGGCGCTGCTCTCGATCACGCGACCTTGCCCGGCGCCTTGATACCGCGCGGCAAGCCCCTGGCGCGCGCGCCCGGCGATTCCCTGTGCAACCATAGGGGCGGCGTTTGGTTGGCGTCATTCGACAGCCATCGGCCATCGGCCTTACCCGGTGCCTTCAAGGCGCCTCGTGTCTTGCCCATGTGTGGGGTGTGGTGTGAGCAAAGCGATCGAATTTTTCTTTGACGTCGGGAGTCCGGCGGCCTATCTGGCATGGACCCAGCTGCCACGCCTGGCGGCGGACGCGGGCGCCGTCATCCGCTGGCGACCGATGCTGCTCGGCGGGGTCTTCAAGGCAACGGGCAATAGCAGCCCGGTGATGATTCCCGCCAAAGGGCGATGGCTGATCGATGACCTCAAGCGCTGGGCCGCGCGCTACGGCGTGCCGCTCGAAATGCCGGCCGATTTCCCGATCAACACCCTGACGCTGATGCGCGGCGCGGCCGGTATCCAGCTTTATCAGCCGGAGGATCTGGCGCGCTACCTGACGGCGGTCTTCAACGGGATTTTCGCGCAAGGGCTGGCGATGGGCGATGCGGCCGTGGTGGCAGACGTGTTGCGCAACGCCCACTTCGACCCGGCGCGCATGCTCGAGCTGGCCGGCGACCCGCAGGTCAAACAGGCGCTGCTGGCGACGACCGAGGAGGCCGTCGCGCGCGGGGTCTTCGGGGCACCGAGCATGTTCGTCGGCGAGGACATGCATTTCGGGCAAGACCGGCTCGACTTCGTCGCCGCGGCCTTGCGCGACTGAGCGCGGCGCCGGGTGCTGCCAGCGGCCTTGTCGCGGTGATTCTTCTCAACTTGACGATCGGCACCCGCTGCTCCGTTGCACGCGAGCCGGTCCCACCCAACAAATATTTCAAGGACCTGCAAGGAGCTCTCGATGGCTGACAACCTGAACTACGAACGCGTTGGTGATGTGGCCGTCATCACCCTGGACGATGGCAAGGCCAACGCCTGCGGCTTCGCCATGCTTGAGGCCATCAGCGCTGCCCTCGACCGCGCCCGCACCGACGCCCGTGCGGTGGCCTTGCTGGGACGGCCAGGCGTTTTGAGCGGCGGCTTTGACCTCAAGGTGATCAATGGCGGTGATGCGGTCGAACTGCGGCGCCTGATCAACCTCGGCGTCCGCACCTTGATGCAGCTCTACGGCCACCCGCAGCCCCTGGTGATCGCCGCCACCGGCCACGCCGTGGCGCTCGGCGCGTTCATGCTGCTGGCCGGCGACTATCGCTTCGGCACGACCGGAGACTTTCGCATTGGTCTCAATGAAACCGCCATTGGCCTGCGTTTGCCCTTGTTCGGCATTGAACTGGCGCGCGCGCGACTGCCCGCGCACCACCTGACCCAGGCCGCAATCATGGCCAGACTCTACGCCCCGGAGGAAGCAGTCGATGCGGGGTTTCTCGACCAGGTGCTGGCCGCGGATGCTGTCAGGGCGGCGGCCATTGAAAAGGCTCAGGGCTGGAGCGCGCTCCACGCGGATGCACTGGCCTACAACAAAGCGGCGTTCAGGGGCGATGCAATCGCCCGGGTGCTGGGCACGCTGGAGGATTAGACAAGGTTCGGAAATTGCGCCATCGGCAACCGGGTTCGCCTCGGCAATCCGCCCTTGACCTGCGCTTGATACGCGCGGTTGCGCGGCTCAAGGCCACCGTCCTACAGTGCGGCCTCTTAACCACTTCCCACGACCAAGGATTTTTATGGACAACTTGAGCGCGCTGCGTCAGACGCGGCTTTTTGAAGCATTGCCCGAGCCCCAACTTGCCAAATTGGCAGGGCTCGCCAAGGCCACCCGGTTTAGTCAGGGTGAGGCGATCTGTCGGGAAGGCGAAAGTGGCAGCGAGCTTTTCGTGCTGGTGATGGGCAGCGTGCGCGCGACCAAGGGCGGGAACGACGAGGATGTGGCGACCATCGGCAGCGGCTCCTACTTCGGCGAAATGTCGATGGCGTCTCCCGACCACAAACGGGCTGCCACCATCCGGGCGCTGGAAGATTGTGAAGTGCTGGTCATCTCCGGCGTTGAGATCAACGTGCTGGCCGACAAGGACCCCTCGTTTGGCTACGCGTTCTACCGCGCGCTCGCCCGGGGACTTGCCCAGCGCATGCGGGTGGCGGCCAACGATGTGGCCCTGCTCAAGTCGCTGGCCCGCAAGAGCTGAGCAGTTTCCGCAGGCCTACCTGAACGCCCGACCGTCGCGGGACGGCGCCGGCGTTCAAGTCTGGCCCCTGTCGGTGAACCATGCCGCGGTCTGCGTCGCGCCGGGGTACGGGGCGTAGCGCCCGAGCCGGGCCGAACGACCGTGCTGCCCCGGGGGGCGCTGCTCAACTTCACCACGACACATGGCCGTGACGTACGCTTCGCCTGAATCACGCGGTCTGCCACAGGAGCCGGCAATGTCTCACGCTGAACGAGTCATCCGCGCGCCGCTGCCGTGCACCAGCCGCGCCTTGCCATGAGCGCGCCCTTGCCCGCGCTGGAACTGGGCCTGACGCCCTGGGATTTCTCCTCGCTGACGGCGAGCTCGCTGGCCGCGCAGGCGGCCTACGCCGAGTCGCTGGGCTATCGCTCGTTCTGGCTGCCGGAAAATCATTTCAACCCCCACGCCATCCCCGATCCGCTGATGCTGCTCGCGGCAGTTGCGGCCTCGACCCGTGACATGCGGCTCGCGACCACCAGCTATCTCTTGCCCTTGCGCAATCCGCTGCTGGCCGCCGAGCAGGTGGCGGTGCTTGATCGCCTCAGCGAAGGCCGGGTGATCTTGGGCGTGGGACGCGGCTACTCGCGCGAAACGCTGAACGCCTTTGCGATCGATCCGGGGGAGAAGCGCGAGCTCTTCGAGTGGGCCTATCTGCGCATGCTGAGCGCCTGGCGCGGGGAGGCGGTGTCGCTGCATGCCGACGGCAGCGCTGCCGTCACCGTGATGCCGCGGCCGGTGCAGCAGCCGCATCCGCCGGTATGGGTAGCGGCGTTCGGGCCCAAGGCGCTGGCGCAGGTCGGCCGTCTGGGTTTGCCGTACCTGGCCTCGCCCATCGAAACGCTGGCGGAACTGGCCAGCAATTTCGCGCGCTACGACGCCGCGCTCGCCGCGGCCGGACATCCCCCCATGACGGTGCGCCCGGTGATGCGCACGGTGTTCGTGAGCGATTCGCAGGCCACGCTCAACACCCTGCGCGAGCGGCTGTCCCACCTCGCGCTTCCCACCGGGCATGCGCCGGCGCTGGCCGATGAGTGGGCGATCATCGGCGACCGCTACGAGGTGCGCGACAAGATTGCCGTTTATCGGGAAACGCTCCGGATGTCGCATCTGGTGGTCACCCGCCTGCGCGTTGAGGGCGTGCCCAGCGACGGTTTGCGTGAATCGGTCACCGCCATTGCGGGACTGGGCTAGCGCCGCCAGCCGCCTATACTGCGGCCATCCCGGATCTTCAGGAGGCCTGCATGCAAGACGCCAAAACCTGCCCGAAGTGCGGCCAGCACATGACGCAGGGGTTCATCGCCGACCACACCTACGGTGCGGTGAACGTCAGTCTCTGGGTCGAAGGCGCGCCGCGCGCGTCGTTCTGGAAAAAGATCAAGGCGCCGGCCGCCAAGTCGCTGCCGGTCGCGACTTTCCGCTGCCTGGGCTGCGGATTTCTGGAGTCTTACGCCGCTGCCGCCTACGGCGTGCAGCGCTGATGCGGCAGGCTCTCGCGGGTTTGTATCTGCAGCCTCGCACGCTGACGGGTATCGCGATGCGGGCGCGCAGGCCGGATCACGGCGCCGGGCTAGCTGGTCTTCAGCCGCGCCGATCCGGCTACTTCGGCCTGCGGCGACGGACGCCACGCGGCGCAGGCGATCCCGGCGACGGGGGCGCGGTGAGGGGCCCTGCGGGCATGCACCGTTTGCAGAGTTACCGGATGCCCTGCTGGATGAGTTCGCGCCATTTCTCGCGAGGTCTGGCGGAGACTGAGTTGCCGATCAGGGCAGGTCGAAGCCGTCGCCGTCGGCTGCAATCTTTGCCGCATAAAACCAGTCCGGTCCCAGCACCGACTGGACCGCACCCCGGCAGCGCATGGCGGCGATGCGCTTGCCGGCTAGCGTCACCACCAAGCCCGCTTTTTCACCAGAGCCGCGGCTGAGGGCGGTGTAGACGGTGTAGCTGTAGTCCGCGCGGCGGAAGCGCAGGAAGGCCCCGCCGCCGCCGGCAAACGTCAGGGTGTTGGCGCTCAGTGCGGTGGCGTCGGGTGCGGCGGGGTCAGGCAGCACCAGTTCAGGCGCGCCCGGCGCGCCATAGCGGTAACTCGCCCCCGGCCGTCCGGGCATCGCGCAGATGGACAGCAGCTTGCGGCCGGGGGAACACTGGAAGACGACGGTCTCGTCGGCTCGACAGTGCGTGGCGGGATCGGCGGCGAGCGCACCGGCGCTGGCCAGCGAGCCGGCGTACAGCAGGGTGAGAAGCGCGGATGGACGCATGGGTGGCGTGCCCTCATGAGTGTTTGCGCGACGGAATCTGGCGCAATCGCGGGGGCGCTGCAACGCCGCCCGGCCCGCGCTGGGAGGGGCAATCCACTGCCGAGGTCTGAGGCGTAAGCCACTGGCGGCCTCCAGACCACGGCCTGCGGACGAGGCACGGAACTCCCGGCGGCTGGCAGCGACTCACCACGGGCGAGCCGCCACAGCGGCTTGTATTCGGACGCCGCAGGCCCATGTTCAAGTCAGCGTCGCGCGCTTGCGGCGAGGAGTTCCCGATGCACACCGACAATCTGTCCCGCTGGACCCACGACCACGCCTTCCACAGCGGCAACGCCGCCGGCGAGCGCGGCACGCGCCTCGTGCTGTGGATCACGGTCGCGGCGATGGGCGTGGAAATCGCGGCCGGACTCTGGTTCAACTCCATGGCGCTGCTGGCCGACGGCTGGCATATGAGTTCGCATGCGCTGGCCATCGGACTCTCGGCCTTCGCCTATGCCACCGCCCGGCGTTACGCCCACGACCCGCGCTTCGCGTTTGGCACCTGGAAACTCGAGATTCTCGGCGGCTTCGCGAGCGCAATCGCGCTGCTGGGCGTCGCTGCGCTCATGCTCGTCGGCTCGGTGGAGCGGCTGTTGGCGCCGCAGCCGGTGGCCTATCAGGAAGCCATGGTGGTCGCGGTGCTGGGCTTGCTGGTGAACCTGCTGTGCGCGCGGATTCTGGGTCACGCGCACCATCACGACGAGCCCGCCAAGGCACATCACGGGCACGCGCATCACGACCACGCACATCACGACCACGCGCATCACGACCATCACGCCCACCAGGACCTCAATCTCAAATCCGCCTACTTCCACGTGATGGCCGACGCCGCCACCTCGGTGCTGGCGATTCTCGCGCTGGCCGGCGGCTGGATGTACGGCTGGGGCTGGCTCGATCCGGTGATGGGCATGGTGGGCGCGGTGCTGGTGGCGGTCTGGGCCAAAGGCCTGATTGGCGACACCAGCAACATCTTGCTCGACCGGGAAATGGACCACGCGGTGGTCGACGAGATCCGCGCCGTGCTGGAGCCAGCGCAGGATCCTGCCCACACCCGCATCACCGATTTGCACGTTTGGCGCGTCGGCAGGCAGGCCTATGCGCTGGCCGTCAGTCTGGTGACACACGACGCCGGCCTCAGCCCGCATAGCGTGCGGCAACGCCTCGCGGTGCATCCGGAGATCGTGCATTCGACGATCGAGATTCACCTCTGCGATGACCACCATGCTTAAGCCCGGCCTGCGTCAGCCGGGGCGGGGCCGCTAGCCGTGGCGCTGTGGGCGTTCGACGGTCGCCGCCGGCCGGACTTCGCCCTCACGCCGGGCGAAGGGCAGGAATCGGTCTGGGACTATCCGCGACCGCCGCGCTGCTCGCCAGACGCCCGTGAGGTGGTGGTGCGCGCGCCCGGCGGCGTGCTGGCGGCCAGCACGCGCGCGATTCGTCTGCTGGAAACCGCGAGCCCGCCCGGCTTCTATCTGCCGCCGGAGGATGTCGACACCGCGCAACTGGTGCCCGCGCCCGGCCGTTCGCTCTGCGAATGGAAGGGTGCTGCCGTTTACTGGCGACTGGCGAACGATCCCGCGGGTCAGCCCATCGGCTGGTCTTATCCCGCGCCTCACGCCGCCTTCGCAGTCATTGCCAGTTACTTCGCGTTCTATCCCGGGCGGGTGGCGTGTTTCGTGAACGACGAGCGCGTCGCGTCGCAGCCGGGCGGTTTCTACGGCGGCTGGATCACGCACGATATTGTGGGGCCGTGGAAAGGCGAGCCGGGGACCGGGCATTGGTGAAAAAGCTTTCGATGATTGAATCGCTAAGTGTGTTGCCGGGCAGGATTGCGCCTGATCAGGGGGCCTGCGAGAAGCAGCCCAGCTTACATCTGAAAGTAGGGGTGCTAACGGGTGAGCAACGAGCCTAACCATCCAGCCATTAGGTGCTGCCGACTGCTGTTATACGACCGAGCACAGCGAACAGTAGTCGCGCTTGGCTTGGCTCGCGTTCGGCCGTCACTGAGAATCACGAGCGTGCCATTTCTGCCAAGCGCCAACCCGCAGCCTGAACGTAAACGTTCGACTGCGTTGAAGACAGGCACGGTCGCGCTTGGTAATGGACTGCTGCTAATGCGTTTTATCTTCCAAGCGTTTTATCTGTAGCGCTAAAACTCCATTTTGGAGACTTCCGGTTTTGCTCCCAACGCCGACGGCATAGAAGCTCATTCAGGCTAAGCTAGTCCAATACAGGGTGCGCGCAGACCGACCTCGATCACTTACTAAACGGCTTCGCGAGACCGGAAGGAAGAAAGACCTTATGACGCCGACTTCAGCAGCAGCCTGGTGCAACGGAAGCAGCGTATTCGCGTTCGCACAGTGCAATCCAATGCTTGAACTGGGAATTGGTCTTTCTGTTATGGCAGTCGCCGCGATGCTGCTGCAGAACGGCTCGATCCGCGGATGGTTCTTGAAACTAAGCACTCGGGTATACGATCTGGCAGTGCGTCGTAACGCGTTCGTCGTCTCTGATGTTACGGCTGGCTATCGCAAACTCGACCTTGTGCGGATCGGTATCGGCTACCTCGCCAGCATGCGCTATCTGGAACTGGTGCATTCCTCTGCGCAGGCGGGAGGCATAAATCTCGCACTAAGCGCTGCGGGCTTTGGGCTTGCCATTGCGCTGACCTTCGGTTTCTGTACACCCATTGCAAGCTTTGCGCTGATGGTGCTCGGTAACACAATTATCGATAACTATCTCGGTGCCTCTACGCTAGGTTCTATGGTCTTGTCGAACATGCTTCTGATCGCGGTATTGGCACCTGCCGGCGCGACGCTCTCGGTCGACGCGCTACTGGTTAGCAGATTTCCCGAAAATTGCATGGCGCGCTTCATCAACAAGCTTTACGCGTGGACTGGCCCAACCTCAGAGAAACGGCTCGTTTTGGCCATCATGGCCGGCGTGCTGGTGTACTACATGTTGTGCTTGTATTCGGTGCTGATCCACATGCACGACCCGGCCTGGAAATCCGGCAACGTCACCGCCTGGATCTTGCTCTCGCCCGTATTTAATCCTGAGTACGCATCGCTCATTGACTCGTTCTATAAGGCAAGTCCGGGTCTGTTCGTAGAACTCGGGCGCTTATCGATGTACGGGATGATTTTGTGGTACCTCATCTTCCTGCCGGGCCTTTTCATGGGGAAGGCTGTCCGCACCTGGGTCGTGTATTGGTCGCTTGCATTCTGGCTCATCAGTGCGTTCGTTTTGCCTCTGAGTTACCTCGGCAAATATGAATTGTTCCTGTGGATTTTGCTGTTTTTTAGTCATGGATTTATCGGCAAAGAGGGATTTAGCAAACTGACAATTCTTTTTGACGATCGATGCAACCTTTGCGCGGCGACGGTGAGGTTTCTGAAGGCGGTAGACCTCTTTTTCATGTGCGAATTTCGCCCTGTGAGTCAGAGCACAGAGATCTTGAAGGAATACCGGTTGTCGATGCAGGAAGCCTTAAAGGACATCGTGGGGATTGTGCCGGCATCAAAGGACGTGCTGAGCGGATACGCGCTCTACGAATGGATAACTGGACATCTGGTTCTGCTGTGGCCGCTTAGGGCAGTGCTCTGGCTAGGGCGTGTGCTGGGGTTAGGGTCCTTGGTTTATCGCTATGTGGCGGATCGGAGAACGCGACTGTTCGGTGTGTGCGAGCGGGCAGACCCGATGTTGCCAGTGCGGTTGGAATCATTGCCATCGCGGCTGATGAAACAAGCCGCTTTCCCTGGGTATTTTTATGCGGTGCTGCTGACTACCGTGCTGTTTTGTGCGCAGTTTGCAGCGCGATTACCTTTTATCGGGGAGCAAGATACGTCGGTTGAAAAGTGGTTTGCCGGGCAAATCGGCGCATCAGCGCTAGTCTTGGGACTAGGGAAGATTAACGTTTTCAATATGGAAGATCTTAACCTTGGGCAGGTCAAACTGGACCTCTTCGTTGACGGCGTAGCCGTTCAGGAATACTTCCATCCGGCTTCGGGGATAGCGATTGGTTCGCTTTCGGCGGTGGCGGAGAGTGATGCCGAAAGATACAAAATTGCTGGTCTTGCACGGGTGAACTCAAGGGTCAATCTTCGCTGCAATTCCTCCTACATCAATTCTCTGGCGCCGACTATCGGGGAGTTGAGTCGCACGGTTGGACCTGAAAAAAAAATAACGGCAAAAATTTATTTCGTTGGCGGCGTGTCGATGGCAGACCTGAAAAAACGCAAATATGTGGCAACTGTCCCGCGTGAGATCTGCGAGATCGAATTTTCCCGCGAGGGGCATCTCGCCAGTACGATAAGCTACCGTCAGGTTGGTGTTGATGCCTTGATGATGAGTCTTGGTCGGCGGGATGTGATCAAGGCCGCCGGGGCCAATATGCTCGAGTTCTATCCTTGCGCCCCGGAACGGGAATACCTCAGCACCCTGTTTGACCGATATGGAGAATCCCTGCCAAATCGGGAAAAAGTGAGCGTCGCGATTAGCGACATGAACACTTCCAGTTACGGCGAATTCGAGCTTGAGTGCGTGCTTGAACTGGCCGCGCTGAACGAGATCTTGTTGCGTGAGATGAGTATGGAGCAGTTTCCAGCGGCGGTGCCTGGCAAATGCGATTTGGAAACCAAGCTTGCAAAAGCTTATGCGAGCGCACTCAGACGAGCGTATCCCGCAGGTCGGGAGTTCACGCGTGAAATGCAGATTGCATCCGGAATGGATGGGTTTGAGTCATTGAACCAGGGTGATCCCCAGGTCTGCGTTGCCGCGTTCGCAGCCGCACGTCGGGAATTCCAGCAACTGCTGTTCAAATAGCGGCATCCCATCATTGGTGCGGGGGCATTTCGCGCTGACAGCGTAGCCCCTGCAGAGCGAGCCACCGCACCCACCATCACCGTGGGGCAGGCCAGGTAAACGCGCGGCGCTAGCCGTTCAGGGACGCCATGCGCAGATCTACGGTTGCCGGCACGCTGATGGCAACTGACGGCCATTGCCGCCTACCTTGGTTCAGTCCACCTCCCTGCCATTGCGTCAGATACATCGCGGCCCACTGCAGGGGGGCGCGGGGGCAAGGATGCGGTAGGCGGGCGGGGCAGTTGCCATGCGCTGGCGCCTCTGCGTTGGCACGGCGTGTGGGCCCGCTTCAGGCCATCAACGCCGCCGCCAGCCCCGCATGGCCCAGACAGGCGCCGGCGGCCATTTCGATCGCGACGAAAATGGCCTCGGCCACCATCGGCTTCGAGGCGCCGGCGGCAAGGGCCGCGGGCACCGTGCGCTCTATCGAAAACGCGCAGCGCAGGTTGTGCGCACAGGCGACCGCGGCCAGCGCCTTCTGCGTGGCGTCAAGCGCACCGGGTGCGAAAGCCGCCGATTGCAGGGCCTCGTAGCCATCGAGCGCCGCCGGCGTGGCGGCCTTGAGGGCCTGCTCTGGGCCGGCTTGCTTGGCGGGGTAGAAATCCCCGCCGGCCTCGCCGTTCAGCAGGCGCAGCGCAATTGCGGCGTGCGCCAGCGGGGCCTGCGCGGCCATCGCGATCGCTACCCACAGGGCCTCGGTCAGTTCCTCACGCGAGGCACCGGCCCCGGTGGCCAGCCCGTGGTGATAGTCGATGCAGTACGGGCAACGCAGCACGTGGGCGCAGGCGAAGGCGATGATTTCCTTGTCCTTCACCGACAGCGCGCCGGCGGCAAAGGCACCGCCGGCCAGCGCCTGAAAGCCTTTCAACGCGGCCGGCGCCCATTCGGCGAACAGGGCGGTTTTGGCGAGGTGCTCGGCGCTGCAGAGGGAGGCGGGTTTGGTCATGGATGAAGGCTCTCGAGGTAGACAGGGTAAGGCTCGGATTTTAGTTCAATGGGGGCGACTAGCGGGCAGCGTTGTGCAGCGGGAACACGGTGGCGCTAGCTGCAGGCGTTATCGCAATCCAGTCGCGGCGCACGCGCCGCTCCTGCACAGCCCCTGCAGCAGAGCCAGTGGGCGCGACAGCGCCGCGACACCAGCGGCAAGTCAATGACAGCTCTAGTCGGGGCAGGAAGCCCCTCCCACGAATGCGGTTGGAAGTCGAATGCTGTTCCTGCAGGAGCTGCTAGCTCTACCGCCAGCATCAACCACCGTGGGAGCAGCAACGCCGCGACGCCAGCGGCAAGTCAACGACAGCTCTAGTCGGGGCAGGAAGCCCCTCCCACGAATGCGGTTCGAGGCAGACTCCTACAGGGTGGGCGTGCCGGCGGCGAATTTGCTAATCCCCGACCCGCCCCGCTGGCCCATCCCGCCCCGCCCGCATACCATGCGGGGATACCGCCGCATCACCTGCGTGATGCCTTGAACGATGTTCCGCACCTGCCGTGCGGGCGACCGGGGAGTATTGGCCATGGCGAGCGTCGCCCGATGAGTTTCACACGAGTGCTGGTCGCCAATCGCGGCGAAATTGCGCTGCGCCTCGCGCGCGGCGTGGCGGATGCGGGGCTGACGCCGGTCGCGCTCTACAGCACGGATGAAGCGGATGCGCTGCACGTGCGCCGCGTCGAACAAGCGGCGGCGCTGCCGGCGCACGGCGTGCGGGCCTATCTCGACCAGCACGCGGTGATCGCCGCGGCGCAGGCGACGAACTGCGACGCTATCCATCCGGGCTACGGTTTTCTCGCCGAGAATGGCGCGTTTGCCGCGGCCTGCGCGGCCGCCGGCCTGCGCTTCATTGGCCCAACGCCCGCCCAGTTGACCCTCTTCGGCGACAAACTGGCGGCCCGCGCGCTCGCCGCGCGCTGCGGCGTGCCGGTGCTGGAGGCCTCCGCTGCGCTGCCCGATCTCACCGCCCTGCAGGCCTTTCAGTCGCAGCTGGGGCCGGATGCCGCGCTGATCCTCAAGGCCGCCGCCGGCGGTGGTGGACGCGGCATGCAGGTGCTATTCGCCGGCGTCGATGCCGCCAACGCGCTAAGCCGCTGCCAGCAGGAAGCGGCCGCCTCTTTTGGCGATGGCACCATCTATGCCGAACGCTTCATCGCTACCGCGCGGCATATTGAAGTGCAGGTGCTGGGCGACGGGCAGGGCGGGGTCACGCACTTCCGCGAGCGCGACTGCAGTCTGCAGCGCCGCCACCAGAAAGTGATCGAAATTGCACCCGCGCCGCACCTCGACCCGGCGCTGCGTGACCGCGTGCTGGACGCCGCGCTGACGCTGGCCCGCGAAGTGCGCTACCTAAGCCTCGGCACCTTCGAGTTTCTGGTCGACGCCGCGGCCAACGCGTTCTATTTCATCGAAGCGAACCCGCGCCTGCAGGTGGAGCACACGATCACCGAGGAAATCCTGGGCTGCGATCTGGTGGGCTTGCAGCTGGCGGTGGCCGCCGGCGCGACGCTATCGACGCTGGGCCTGACCGCACCGCCGCCCGCGCCGATCGGCTACGCCATCCAGCTGCGGGTGAACGCCGAAACCGTCAACGCCGAGGGCGTGGCGCTGCCGGCGGGCGGCGTCATCACGGCCTTCGATCCGCCGGGCGGCCCCGGGATCCGGATCGACACGGCGGCCTTTACCGGGCTCGCGATCAACCCCAATTTCGATTCGCTGCTGGCGAAACTCATCGTGCGTTCCAGCGCGCCGTCCTTCGCCGCTGCCGTGGCCCGCGCCGAGCGTGCGGCAGCGGAGTTTGCGATTGCCGGGCCGGCCACCAACCTCGGCTGGCTGCGGGCCATTTTGCGCATGCCGCAGGTCGGCGCCGCGCAGTTCACCACGCGGCTGGTAGAGCAGGCGGCCCCCGCGCTGGCCGAAGCCGCCGGCCCGCTGGTGCCGGCCGCGGCGACGGTTGGTGCGAATTCACAGGCCGGTGCCGCGCCGACGGTCAGCGCACCCGCCGGCCAAATCGCGCTGGTCGCGCCGATGCGCGGCAGCGTGGTCAGTATTGATGTCGCGGTGGGCGCGCAGGTCGCGCGCGGCACGCCGATTGCCACGCTGGAAGCGATGAAAATGCATCATCTGGTGGAAGCCGCCAGCGCCGGCATCGTCATGCAGCTGCTGGCCGCGCCCGGCGAGACGCTGGCCGATGGCGCGCCGATTGCGTTTCTGGCGCCGCTTGAAGACGCCGGCCTTGATGCACGCGAGACCGTACAGGTCGACCTCGACGCCGCCCGCGCGGATCTCGACGAAGTCCGCGCGCTGCATCGCTATACCGAAGATGCGGCGCGCCCGACGGCGGTCGCCAAACGTCGCCGCACCGGCAGCCGTACCGCGCGCGAGAACGTGGCGGATCTGCTGGATGCCGACAGCCTGATCGAATACGGCGCGCTGATCGTCGCCGCCCAGCGCCGGCGGCGCTCGCTGGAAGATCTCCGCGAGAACACCCCGGCCGACGGCATGGTCGCCGGCATCGGCACCGTCAACGGCGACTGGGCGGCGGCCGAGCGCGCGCGCTGCATGGTGCTGGCCTATGACTACACCGTGCTGGCCGGCACGCAGGGCGTGTTCAATCACAAGAAAAAGGACCGGCTCTTTGCGCTGGCAAAGGAATGGGCGTTGCCGGTGGTGTTCTACACCGAAGGCGGCGGCGGCCGGCCGGGCGATGTGGACGTGGACGACGTCATCAGCTGCTGGCTCGACCTGCCGACGTTTGCGACCTGGCCGCAGCTTTCGGGCGCCGCGCCGCGCATCGCGGTCAACTCGGGCCGTTGCTACGCGGGCAACGCGGTGCTGTTTGGCTGCGCCGACATCACCATCGCCACCGCCAATTCCAACATCGGTCTCGCCGGTCCTGCGATGATCGAAGGCGGGGGTTTAGGCAAATTCACGCCCGAAGACATCGGCCCGATGGACGTGCAAACCCGCAACGGCGTGGTCGACATTGCGGTGGCGGATGAGGCCGAGGCCACCGCCGTCACGCGCCAGCTGATGGGCGTCTTTCAGGGCCCGCAGCCGGTGTGGGCTTGCGCCGACCAGCGTCTCTTGCGCCACGCCGTGCCGGAAAACCGGCTGCGCGTGTACGACGTGCGCACCGTCATCCACACGCTGGCGGATGTGGGTTCGGTGATCGAACTGCGGCCGCACTACGGCGTTGGCCTCATCACCAGCTTTATTCGCGTCGAAGGGCAGGCCTTTGGCCTTATCGCCAACGACCCGCGTCATCTGGGCGGGGCGATTGATTCCGAGGGCGGCGAGAAAGGCGGGCGCTTCTTGCAGCTGTGCGAAGCCTACGGCGTGCCGGTGGTCTCGCTCTGCGATACGCCGGGCTATATGGTGGGCCCGGACAGCGAGAAGACCGCGGCCGTGCGGCGCGGCTCGCGGCTGATCATGGCCAGCGCCAATCTCACGGTGCCGCTGTTCACGGTGGTGCTGCGCAAAGGCTATGGGCTGGGCGCGCAGGCGATGGCCGGCGGCAGCTTCCACCGGCCGTTTTTCTCGATTGCCTGGCCAACCGCCGAGTTTGGGCCGATGGGCCTCGAAGGCGCGGTGAATCTCGGCTACCGCAAGGAACTTGAAGCCGAGACCGATCCAGTCAAACGCCAGGCGCTCTACGAGCAGCTGCTGGCCATGATGTACACCCGCGGCAAGGCGGTGTCGGTCGCGTCGCAAATGGAAATCGACGCGGTCATCGATCCCGCAGAGACTCGCCAGTGGTTAACGCGCGGCCTGCGCTCGGCCGGCCCGCGCACGCGGCGGCCTTATCCCATTGTTGATGTGTGGTGAGCGAATCCGCGCCCGCCACCGTAAGCCAGACAACCCGAAAGGAAAGCCCATGAAAGCCATCGTCAGCGAACAAGTTGGGGGACCAGACACGCTGGTTCTGCGCGATCTGCCTACCCCGCAGCCGGCCGCCGGCGAACTTCGCCTGCGCGTGCGCGCCTGCGGCGTGAACTACCCGGACGCGCTGATGCTGGAAGACAAATACCAGTTCCGTCCCACCCGCCCGTTTGCGCCGGGCGGCGAAGTGGCGGGCGAAGTCGACGCGGTAGGCGAGGGCGTGACGCAGTTCAAGCCGGGCGACCGCGTGATCGCGCTGGTCGGTCACGGCGGCATGGCGGAGTACGTGGTCGCCAAGGCCAACAAGTGCATCGCGATGCCCGACGCCATGCCCTATGACGAAGCCGCCGCCTTCATCTTCACCTACGGCACCTCCTGGCACGCGCTGAAGCAGCGCGCCTCGCTGAAAGCCGGCGACACGCTGCTGGTGCTGGGCGCCGCGGGTGGCGTGGGGCTCGCGGCGGTGGAACTGGGCGCGGCGGTCGGCGCGCGGGTCATTGCGGGGGTCTCCAGCGCGGAGAAGCTCGCGCTCGCGAAGGCGCACGGCGCGGCCGACGGCGTGGTCTATCCGCAGGGTCCTTTCGACAAGGACGGCGCGAAAGCACTGGCCGAGTTGTTCAAAGGCGTCTGTGGCAAGCAGGGCGCGAACGTCATTTACGACGCGGTGGGCGGCGACTATGCCGAAGCCTCCCTGCGCGCCATCGCATGGGAAGGCCGCTTCCTGGTGGTTGGCTTCCCGGCCGGCATCCCGAAGATTCCGCTCAATCTGGCGCTGCTCAAGGGCTGCCAGATCGTCGGCGTGTTCTGGGGCTCGTTCACCGATCGCGAGGGGGCCGAGAACCAGCGCAACAACGAAGAGCTCATCGCCTTCTACAATGCCGGCAAGATTCGCCCGCACGTGTCGGCCAAGTTCTCGCTGGCCGAGGCCGGCACCGCGATTCGCGCGCTGTCCGAGCGCCGCGCGCTGGGCAAACTGGTCGTCACCATCGACTGATTTTTTTTCTGACCCTGTCCCGTTAAGGATTTTTCGCATGAGCAAAGCCAACGAACACTTCACCGCCGACGACGAAGCCCTGTTGCTGGAAACCATTACGCGCTGGACCGAGCGCGAGCTGAAACCCATCGTCAAGGAATACGACCATGCGGATCGCTACCCGCACGAGATCGTCGAACAGATGAAGGAAATGGGCCTCTTCGGCGCCACCATCTCGCCGGCGTACGGCGGGCTGGGCCTGCCGGCCACCACCTACGCGAAGCTGGTGATGATCATCTCCAGCGTGTGGATGTCGATTACCGGCATTTTCAACTCGCATCTCATCATGGCGCTGGCGGTGGAGAAGTTCGGTACTGAAGACCAGAAGAACCTCTGGCTGCCGAAGTTCGCCACCGGCGAAGTGCGCGGCGGTCTGGCGCTGACCGAACCCGACGCCGGCACCGACCTGCAGGGCATCCGCACGCAGGCCAAGTGGAACGGCAGCGAATACGTCATCAACGGCACCAAGACCTGGATCTCGAACGGCATCGAAGGTTCCGCGGTGGCGCTGCTGGTCAAGACCAACCCGAACGCCGAACCGCGCTACAAGGGCATGAGCCTCTTCATCGCGCCGAAGAAGGCCGGCTTCACGGTCGGCAAGAAAATGGAAAAACTCGGCTATAAATGCATCGATTCGGGCGAGCTTGTGTTCGATGACTACCGCCTCGGCAAGGAGCACCTTATCGGCGGCGAGGAAGGGCAGGGTTTCTTCCAGGCCACCGGCGGGCTGGAGCTTGGGCGCATCAACGTCGCTGCGCGCGGCGTGGGGCTGGCGGAAGGCGCGCTGCGGCTGGCGTCGGACTACGCGCAGGTACGGAAAACCTTCGGCAAGCCGATCTGCGAGCATCAGGCAATCCAGCTGAAGCTGGGCGAGATGGCGACCCGCGCGCGCGCCGCGCGCCTGCTGACGCTGAACGCCGCCATGACCTACGATCGCGGCGAGCGCTGCGATATGGAAGCCGGCATGGCGAAGTTCTTTTCCTCCGAAGCGGCGCTGGAGAACAGCACCGAGGCCATGCGCATCCACGGCGGCTACGGCTACTCGAAGGAATACGACATCGAGCGCTACTACCGCGATTCGCCGCTGACCTGCATTGGCGAAGGCACCAACGAAATGCAGCGGCTGATCATCGCGCGGCAGTACATCAAGCGGAATCCGGTCGCCTAGGCGACCGCTGCGCAGACGGCGCGTGCCGCCGTCTGCGCGCCATCCAGTGCCGGGTCGTGGCCTGCGGCGACGGCCCTTCAAAGCGAGTGTCCAAGCATGCCTGCTAGCTCTTTTTTCGCGCTCGGCGCCGGGCGTTTTCGGGAACATCCCGGGCTTTTTTTTGAAGATTTTGCGGTGGGTCAGCGCTACGCGCATCGGCCTGGGGTGACGCTTTCACAGCAGGACAACGCGGACGAGACGCTCGACAGCTACAACGGCGCGATGATTCATTTCGACGCCCGCTACGCCGGGCAGTCGAGCTGGACGCGCCCGCTGATGGTCAGCACGCTGACCGTGCAGCGGCTGGTCGGCATGACGAGCAAGACGCTGGGCTGCCGGCGCGACATTTTGGGCTTTGGTGAAATCTCGCTCAGCGCGCCGGTGTTCGGCGGCGACACCATCTATGCCGAGTCCGAAGTGCTGGCGGTGCGCCCGGGCAACGATGCCGCCACCGGCATCATCACGCTGCGCTTGTTGGGGCTTAAAGATCGCCACGCCGATGGCAGCGTGCTGGGCGCGCCGGCGCGCTTCGCGACCCTGACGCTGGATGTCGAGATTTACACCGCGGCAGGATTTCGCGCCGTGTATCCGGGCGAACTTGGCACGCCGGCCGCGGAGCCTCGCTTCGCGAGCTATCGCAACGACGATGGCCTTCTGGTAGAGCAGTTCGGGCTTTTCTTCGAAGACGCCCAGCCCGGCGAGACCTTCATTCACGCGCCGCGCCGCACGTTCTATCGCGAAGATCTGGTACGCATCGCGCGCCGCGCGTTTGATTTCTCACCGCAGCTCCACGATGCGCCCTGGGTGGCCGCGCATCAGGGCGGGCGGCTGCGCGTGCCTGAAACCCTCCTGCTCGGCGCGGTAACCGCGCTGACCACCCGCACCTTTGGCCGGGTGTCGGCCAATCTGGGCTGGACGGATCTGAAGCTCGGCCGGGTGTTTGAGGGCGACACCGTCGAAGCCGAATCAACGGTCGTCGAAGCGCGCACCTCGAAGTCCCGCCCCAACGAAGGCGTGCTAACCGTCGACACCCGCGGCAGGACCTTGGACGGGCGT
>JAURHQ010000002.1 GCA_030833185.1 Gammaproteobacteria bacterium
AGGCAAAAAGCGGTTCGAGCCGGTGGTCTACCATTTGAAAGAATGGGTGCAGGGCAACCAAAAAGTAACCCGGCGCACCGACGATGCCAAAGGCGGCACCATGCGCCTTGGCGGGCAGCAGTGCCGGTTGGCCGGCGACAGCATCGTGGCCCGCGCCTACGGCACCGAAACCATCGTCGAGCGGCATCGGCATCGCTATGAGTTCAACAACACCTACCAGATGGATCTGGAAGCCGCCGGCCTGCGCGTCGCCGGTCGCTCGATGGACGGCAATCTGGTAGAAATCATCGAAATCCCGGCGCATCCGTGGTTTGTGGGCTGCCAGTTCCATCCAGAGTTCACCTCGACCCCGCGCGACGGGCATCCGCTGTTTACGGCTTTCGTGCGGGCGGCGCTGGCCTACAAGCAGCAGACCGCCGGAGCCCATGATGCGGCTGGCTGATTTCGAGGTCGGCGGCGAACGGCCGTTTTTCCTGATTGCCGGTCCCTGCGTTATTGAGTCTGAAGGGCTGGTGCTGGACGTTGCCGGGCAATTGCGGGAACTGACCCACGAGCTCGGCATTCCGTATGTGTTCAAGGCCTCGTTCGACAAGGCGAATCGCACCTCGCTCAACAGCTTCCGCGGGCCGGGGCTGGAGCAGGGGCTCGCCATTCTCGAGAAGGTGAAGCAGCAACTCGGTCTGCCGGTGCTGACCGATGTGCACGAAGACACGCCGCTGGCGGAAGTTGCCGCAGTGGTCGACGTGCTGCAGACGCCGGCGTTTCTCTGTCGCCAAACCAATTTCATTCAGGCCGTCGCCAGTCAGGGCAAGCCGGTCAACATCAAGAAAGGCCAGTTTCTGGCCCCCTGGGACATGCAGCACGTGGTGACCAAGGCGCGCGCCTCGGGCAACGACGCCATCATGGTCTGCGAGCGCGGCGCGAGCTTCGGCTACAACTATCTGGTTTCCGATATGCGCTCACTGGTGGTGATGCGCGAGACCGGCGCCCCGGTGGTTTTCGACGCCACGCACTCCGTGCAGATGCCGGGCGGGCAGGGCGGTAGTTCCGGCGGTCAGCGCGAGTTTGTGCCGGCGTTGGCGCGCGCCGCAGCGGCCGTGGGCGTGGCCGGGATCTTCATGGAAACCCATCCCGATCCCGACCGTGCGCTGTCCGACGGCCCCAACGCCTGGCCACTCGGGCGCATGCGCGAACTGCTCACCACCTTGCGCGAACTCGATGCCATCGCCAAACGCAGCGGGGCGATGCAGGCCTGAGGCCGGCGCAGATCCGTTTCAACTGACAGGCCGGCCAGCGGCCCGTATCGCGAGGAAAAACCATGTCCGAGATTACTCACATCATCGCGCAGGAAGTCATCGACTCGCGCGGCAATCCCACCGTGTGGGCAGAAGTCACCACCGCCAGCGGCGCGCGCGGGTCGGCCGCCGTGCCTTCCGGCGCCTCGACCGGCGAACGTGAGGCGCTGGAGCTGCGCGACAAGGATCCCAAACGCTATCTGGGCAAAGGCGTGCTGAAGGCCGTAGGCCACATCAATCAGGAAATTGCCGCCGCCGTGCGCGGGCGCGAGGTGGCGGATCAGGTCGGGCTCGACCGCGCGATGATTGCGCTGGACGGCACGCCCAACAAGGCGCGGCTGGGCGCTAACGCCACGCTCGCCGTGTCGATGGCCGCCGCCCACGCCGCCGCCAACGAAGCCGGCATCCCGCTCTACGCCCTGCTGGGGCGGGGCGAGCGCGAGCAGTTCCAGCTGCCGGTGCCGATGATGAACATCATCAACGGCGGGGCACACGCCAGTAACAACGTGGACTTTCAGGAGTTCATGATTTTGCCGGTGGGCGCGAGCTCCTTTGCCGAAGCCATGCGCTACGGCGCAGAGATTTTCCACGCGCTGAAATCCGTGCTGGCCGGCCGCGGTGCGGGCACGACGGTGGGTGATGAAGGCGGCTTTGCGCCGGATCTGCCGTCGAATCAGGCGGCGCTGGACCTCATCGCAGAGGCCATTGGCAAAGCGGGTTTCAAGCTCGGCAGCGAAATCATGCTGGGCCTGGACGTGGCGAGTTCCGAGTTCTACAAGGACGGCCACTACCACCTGGAATCCGAAGGTCGACGCCTCAGCAGCGCGCAGATGAGCGATCTCCTGGCCAGCTGGGCGCGCGACTATCCGATTCTGTCCATTGAAGACGGAATGGCAGAAGACGACTGGGCCGGATGGTCAACACTCACCCAAAAACTTGGCAACAAGATTCAGCTTGTTGGCGACGACCTGTTCGTCACCAACTCCGCCATTCTGGCCGACGGCATCAAGCAGAAAGTGGCCAACTCGATCCTCATCAAGGTCAACCAGATTGGCACCTTGACCGAGACTTTCGAGGCTATCGAGATGGCCCGCGCCGCGAAGTACACGGCCGTGGTCTCGCATCGCTCGGGCGAAACCGAAGACACCACCATCGCCGACATCGCGGTCGGCAAGAGCACCGGACAAATCAAGACCGGCTCGCTGTCGCGTTCCGACCGCGTGGCCAAATACAACCGCCTGCTGGTGATCGAACGCGAACTCGGCGCGCGTGCGAGCTACCCGGGGCGCGCGGCGTTCTACAACCTCGCCTGATGACCCGCGGCATCCGTCGCCTGCTGTGGTCCCTGGTGGTGGTACTGGCCGCCTTGCAGTACGGGCTATGGTTCGGTCGCGGTGGGCGCCTAGATGTGCAGGAAGTGCGCGACCAGATCGCCGCGCAAAGCGCCAGCAATGCCGAGTTTGCGGCCCGTAATCGCGGTCTGGCGGCGGAAGTGATGGACCTCAAAGAGGGTCTGGACGCCATCGAAGAACTAGCCCGTAGCGAGATGGGCATGGTGCGCCATAACGAGATTTTCTTTCAGATGATCGAGCCCGCCACGCCCGTTTCGGAGAAAGCGATCCCGTGAGCGGCCGACTGTGGGCGGTGGTGCCGGCCGGTGGCCGCGGTGCGCGTATGGGCAGCGAGTTGCCCAAGCAGTATCTACAACTGGCTGGCGCCAGCATTCTTGAACACACCCTGCGCCGTTTGCTGGACGAACCCCGGATCGCCGGGGTGGTGGTGGCAATGGCGGCCGGGGATGAACTGGGTCGGGCAATCGTCGCCCCGCTGGCACCGCGGGTGCAGATCGCGGCGGGCGGCGTGGAGCGTTGCCACTCGGTGCTCAACGGGCTTGAGGCCCTGCCGGCGGCGGATGAGGACTGGGCGCTGGTGCACGACGCGGCACGACCCTGCCTGCGGCCTGCCGATCTGGCGAAGCTCATTGACCAACTCCATGCGCACCCCGTCGGCGGCATTCTGGGCGTGCCGGTGCGCGATACCCTCAAACGCTGTACGGCGACGGGCGAGATCGAGCAAACCGTCGACCGGGCCAGCCTGTGGCATGCGCTGACCCCGCAGATGTTCCGTGTTGGCCTCTTACGCGCTGCGCTGCGCGAGGCGCTGGCGGCGGACCGTCTGGTGACCGACGAAGCACAGGCCATCGAACTGGCCGGCCACACCCCGGTGATGGTCGAAGGCCACAGCGACAACCTCAAAATTACGCGGCCCGAAGATCTGCCGCTTGCAGCGTGGTACCTGCAGGCGCTGGCGTCGGGCCAGGGAACTGCATGATGCGTATCGGTCAGGGTTTCGACGCCCATTGTTTTCGGGACGGCGACTTCGTGATGCTGGGCGGCGTGAAAGTGCCGCATACGCGCGGCCTGGCCGCGCACTCGGATGGCGACGTGCTTCTACATGCACTGTGCGATGCGCTGCTTGGCGCGGCCGCGCTGGGTGACATCGGCAAGCATTTTCCGGACACCAGCGGCGAGTTCAAAGGCATCGACAGCCGGATATTGCTGCGCCGGACAGCGGCACTGATTGCCGAGATGGGCTACCGGATCGTCAATATCGACGGCACCATCATTGCCGAGCGGCCGAAAATTGCACCGCACGTCGCGCTGATGCGCGAGCGCATCGCTGAAGATCTGGGCCTGCCGGTGGCGGCGGTCAGCGTCAAAGCCACCACCACCGAAAAGATGGGCTTTGCCGGGCGAGAGGAAGGCATTGCCGCCGCTGCGGTCGTGCTGATCGACAGCTAGCGGGACGGCGTCCGCATCAGGACGCAGGCGCCACAGCCTCAAGGCGTTGCGCGCCCTGCCAGCGCGCGCCAGGCAGCAGGACGACCGGTTGCGCGATGACCGCCGCCTCCACGCAAAGCAGGTCCTGATAGGCGGCCTGCGGCAGGTCGGCCAGCGTCGCCTGCGGGCCGGGATTCCACACCACCACGTCCGTGAAACCCGTCTGCGAGATCGCGGTGTCACGTCCGGCATCGCGCAGGGATAGCGGTGCGCGGGCACCGACATACACCCGATCGATTTCCCCGTTCACGGCCAGCGCGTCTGCCGTATCACGCCGCTGCGCGAGCCCGCTTGCGGCGTCCAGATAGTCGAGACCGGACAGGCCATGCAGGCGCAGTTGCTGCAGATTATTCACCGCGAGATAGCTGTGCAGCCCGACCGTGAAGCTGAACGCCGCCGCGCCGGTATTGACGACTTCCAGGCCGACTTCCAGCGCTTGTGTGCTGAGGGTGACGCTCAGCGTCAGGCGAAAAGCGTGCGGCCAGTGCGCACGCGATGCGGCGTCGTCAGTCAGGGTGAGGCGGAGACTTGACGGGGTATTGCCCGGCCCTGGCTGCCAGTGTCGGGTTCGGACCAGACCGTGCTTCGGCAGCGTCCCGAATAAACCAAACTGAGGAAAGAGCACCGGGATCCCGCCGCGAATCGCCTGCTCCGGGCGGTACTGCGCCAGCGGACTGAGATACAGCCGGTTGTCTGGATCGGTCGCCGTTTGCCAGTGGAGCACCTGCGCCCCGTGGGCCGAGACCTCGGCCCGCGCGCCGTCCAGTGTCTGCAGCACCAGACGCTCGAAGCGAGAGTCAGTGAGCGGCATGGCGCGCTAGCGGCGAGCTTTCAGCAGTACGTAAATGGCGCCGGTACCACCGTCCGTGGCGGGCGTCGAAATGAAGGCCATGACTTCTTCCCGCTGCGCCAGCCAGTGGCTGACCTTGGGTTTAAGCACGGGCACCTGGCCGGGTGAACGCAGGCCCTTGCCGTGGACGATGCGCACGCAGCGCCATTCACGCTGCACGCAGTCAACGAGGAAGCCGGCCAGCGCGCGCTTGGCTTCGGGGGTGGTCAGTCCGTGCAGATCCAGATGACCCTGAATCGAAAACTGGCCGCGGCGGAGCTTGCGCATCACGCTGTTCTGCACGCCCTCGCGTTTGAAGATCAGCTCGTCGCCGGTCTCCATCTCTCCCTCACCCGGGTCAAGCAGCATCATTTCGTCCAGCACCGAGCGCTGGTCGCGGCGTGACTGGGTAGGCACCGGCGGCGGCGCCGGCGGACGCAAATCGATGGTGTCGGTGCGCAGCGGCCGCACGCCGGCGAAGGCGGCGCGGAATGCGGCCTCATCGTCGAGCGGGGCTGGGCTTACGCCGCTGGCCGGCGGCCTCGGGCGGTTTCTGTCGGACATCTGCGCACACTCCGAACCTGACGATGAAACCGGGTGGATTATTCGCCCAGCAGGGCGTCGGTCGAGGTGACCTTGGCGTATGGTGTGGCCAGCGCGGCCATAAACGCCGCGTGGACCTGGGCTGCGGGAACGATTTCGCCGTCGTAGGCCAGATCGCGCGTGGCGCAGGCGTCGCTTAGAACCGTGCAGTGGAAGCCTGCATCGTAGGCCGCCCGGGTCGTGGCGTCGATGCACATGTGGCTCATGGCGCCGCAGATCACGAGATGACTGACGTCATCGACGCCAAGCACCGCGGCCAGTGAACTGTCGCGAAAGGCGTTGGGGAAGTGTTTGACCACCACCGCCTCGTCGCTGGCCGGTGCCACCGAGGCGTGATGTTCAACCCCGGGCGTGCCGGGAATGAAAAACGTCGCACCGGGGCGCACCGAGTGATGCTGAATGTGGATGACCGACCAGCCCTTCTGTCGGGCGTGGGCCAGCGCCCGTGCTGCCTGACGGGCGGCTGCCTCCATCCCGACCAGCGGCATCGCCCCGTCCGGGAAGTAGTCGTTCTGGAGATCGACAAGGACCAGGGCAGTAATCATAGGCAAGCTCCTGCGGCCTCAAACATTCGGTTACGGCGACCGGAGTCTAACCGATCCGTAGCGCCCCATGCCGCGGCTAGCCGAGGCGCCGCCGGGCATTGCGGAACATCTCGAACCACGGCCCTTCGGCCCCGGTCACCGACGCCGGCGACCATGAGGATTGATGGCGCAGGAAAATCCGCTCGGGATGCGGCATCAGAATCGTGGCCCGGCCATCGTCGGTGGTGAAGCCGGTAAGGCCCGCGGGCGATCCGTTGGGATTCTGCGGATAAAGCATCGTCGGTTGGCCCTGATGGTCGACATAGCGCAGGCACTGCCGCGCGTCGGTCGCGAGTTCATCGACCCGGCCCTCGCCGTGCGAGACCACCAGCGGCGCCATCATGCCCGCGAGACCGTCGAAGAACAGCGAGGGCGAGGGCAGGACTTCGGCCATCACCAGTCGCGCTTCAAACTGCTCCGAGCGATTACGCAAAAAGCGCGGCCAGGCGCCAGCGCCAGGAATCAGGGTCTTGAGTTGCGAGAGCATCTGGCAGCCGTTGCACACGCCGAGCGTGAATGTGTCGGCGCGGTTGAAGAATTCGCTGAACAGGTCCCGTGTGCGCGGATTGAACAGGATTGAGCGCGCCCAGCCGCTGCCGGCGCCCAGCACGTCGCCGTAGGAAAAGCCGCCGCAGGCGACCAGCCCGGCGAAGCCTTCAAGCGTGCGGTGGCCGGCCGCCAGTTCGGACATATGGACATCCACCGCTTCGAAACCGGCGCGACGGAACGCGGCGGCCATTTCGCGCTGCCCGTTCACGCCCTGCTCGCGCAGGATGGCGATGCGGGGCGATGCCTTGCCGCTCAGGGCTGGCGCCTGCGGGGGCGTTGCCGGCGGACGATGGAACAGGCCGGTCACCGCGGGGTCGAGAATCTGCGCCAGCTCTTCGCGCGCACAGTCCGGGTTGTCGCGCAGCCGCTGCATTTCGTGCGAGGGCGCGGACCAGGCGGCGAGCAAGGCATAGAGATCTTCGTCCAGCCACTGCGCGCCGGTGCTGCTGAGGCGGATGCGCGGCGTGGCAATCGGCGCGCCCAGCACGTGAACGCAGCCGGCAAGCGCTGGCTGTTGCGCAAACTGGGCGAGCACCGTTTCCAGCGTGGCGGCTTCGACTTGAATAACCACGCCCAGCTCTTCGTTGAACAGCGCCGGCATGGGCGCCTGCCCCAGCGCGGTCAGGTCGAGTGCCAGGCCGCAGCGCGCGGCGAAGGCCATTTCGCACAAGGTGGTCAGCAGACCGCCGTCGGCGCGGTCGTGGCAGGCCAGCAGATAGCCCGTTTCGTTCAGCAGTTGCAGGACCTCGAAGGCCTCGCGCAGGCGCGCCGGCTGGTCAAGGTCGGGCGCTGCGTCGCCCAATTCGCCGCAGACCTGCGCCAGCACCGAGCCGCCGAGCCGCTGCGCGCCGCCGGCAAGGTCGACCAGCAACAGACGGGTCTCGCCGCGGTCCAGCCGAAGTTGCGGCGTCAGCGAGCAGCGCACGTCGGTGACGGGGGCAAACGCGGTACACACCAGCGAGACCGGGGAGGACACCGCGTGGCTGCCCGCGGCGTCGCGCCAGGCGGTTTTCATGGACATGGAATCCTTGCCGACCGGCACGCAAATGCCGAGCGCAAGACACAGCCGGCTGGCAGCTTCGACCGCCGCGTATAGCCTCGCGTCTTCGCCGGGATGGCCGGCGGCGGCCATCCAGTTGGCGGACAGCACCACGTCTTCCATCCGCCGCACACGGGCGGCGACCAGATTGGTCAGCGCCTCGCCGATGGCCATGCGCGCGGAGGCCGCGGCGTCCAGCAAGGCCAGCGGGCTGCGCTCGCCGAGGGCGAAGGCTTCGCCGGCAAAGCCCTCGTAGTCGAGCGCGGTGACCGCACAATCGGCCACCGGTACCTGCCAGGGCCCCACCATCTGATCGCGCACCGTCATGCCGCCCACCGTGCGGTCACCGATGGTGATAAGGAAGCGTTTGTCGGCCACCGCCGGGAAGCGCAGGACGCGCCGGACGGCCTCCGGCAGTGAGGGCCCGAGGCGCAGCGCCTGACGGGTTTCAGCGACGCGCTGGACGTCGCGGAACATGCGTGGCGGTTTGCCAAAGATAAGGTCCATCGGCAGGTCAATCACCGCCTCGTGCCGCAGGCTGTCCCATAGCCGCAGATGGCGCGCTTCGGTAGCCGTGCCGACCACCGCCATCGGGCAGCGTTCGCGCGCGCACAGGGCTTCGAGCATGGCCACCGACTCGGGCGCGATGCCGAGCACATAGCGTTCCTGCGCCTCGTTGCACCAGATTTCCAGCGGGGACATCGCGGGATCTGCCGAGTGGATGGCGCGCAAGGCCAGATCGCCGCCGCGGCCGCTGTCGTTCAGCAGCTCCGGGATGGCATTGGACAGTCCGCCGGCGCCCACGTCGTGGATCGACAGCACCGGGTTGTCATCTCCCAGCGCCCAGCAGGCGTCGATGACTTCCTGCACGCGCCGCTCCATTTCGGCGTTGTCACGCTGGACCGAGGCAAAATCGAGGTCGGCATCGCTGGTCCCGGCGCGCTGCGAAGACGCCGCGCCGCCGCCCAGCCCGATCAACATGGCGGGGCCGCCCAGCACGACAATCTGCGCACCCGGCGGCAGCACTTCCTTGCGGACATGGCCGGCGCGGATGTTGCCGATGCCGCCCGCCAACATCAGCGGTTTATCGTAGCCGTAGCGGGCGATGCCCTGAGGCGTTTGGTCCTGATGCTCGAAGGTTCGGAAGTAGCCGGCCAGCGCCGGACGTCCGAACTCGTTATTGAACGCCGCCGCCCCGATCGGGGCTTCCAGCATGATTTGCAGCGCGGGTGCCAGCGCGGGATTGAACGGACGCGCGGCTTCCCAGGGCTCAGCCTGTTGCGGCAGGCGCACGGGCGCCACCGAGAAGCCGGTGAGGCCGGCCTTCGGTTTGGCGCCGCGGCCGGTCGCGCCCTCGTCGCGGATTTCACCGCCGGCGCCGGTGGCGGCGCCCGCATAGGGCGAAATACCGGTCGGGTGGTTGTGAGTCTCCACCTTCATCAGCAGGTGAATGTCTTCTTCCTCGTCGACATAGACGCGGCTCAGCGGATCGACGCGCAGGCGGCGACCCCGGTAGCCGCGGGTGACGGCGGCGTTGTCGCTGTAGGCCGAGAGGACGTCGTTCGGATGCGCGTTGTGGGTGGCCCGGATGTGCTGGAACAGGCTAAGCGCCTGCGGCTGTCCGTCGATGGCCCACTGCGCGTTGAAAATCTTGTGCCGGCAGTGCTCGGAATTGGCCTGCGCGAACATCATGAGCTCGGCGTCTGCCGGGTCGCGCTGCAGTTCGCGATACCGGGCTTCGAGGTAATCGATTTCATCCTCGGCGAGCGCCAGCCCCAGCGCGGCGTTCGCGGCCACCAGCGCCGCCCGACCGTCGCGCAGCAGGGGAATATGGCCCAGCGCACCGGGCGTCGGCGCCGCGCCCGGCGTCGCCTCGCCGAGGGCCTCGCGCACGCTTTCCGTCATGCGATCGTGCAGCAGGGCGGCGGCCGCGGCGCGCTGCCCGGCATGCAGACCGCCGAGCTCCCAGCGCACGCCGCGCTCGACCCGTTCCACCTCGACCAGACCGCAGTGCCGGGCAATATCCGTCGCCTTGCTTGACCAAGGCGAGCGGGTGCCAACGCGGGGGGTGACGTAAATCAGCGCCGGCGCCGCCGGCAGCGCGCTTACTTCCTGCGCATCAAGCAGGGTGCCGAGGCGGGCTTTAGCTTCTGCAGTCAGCGGTGCGGTGCTACTGACTTCGTACACCCAGTGGCTGGCGAGTGGCTCGAGCGCCGCATCGATCGCGGCCAGCTGCGCGCCGACGCGCGCGAGCCGGAAGGCCGAGTGGGCGGCACCGCCCAGAAAAAAACAAACGGTGGTGGCGTTGGGCGTGCTCATAGGGGTGCTATTCAGATGATGGCGGGCGCCGTGAAGCGCGAGGGCCGCAGTTTACACGCTCACGCGGGCCGCTTTGCGGCCGATGCGGATTCAGGGCGCGCGTTCGATGCGAACCCACAGCTGATAATCGCTGCTGCCGTCGTTGTGACCCCCGCCGAGGCCGTCATGCCGGCCGCTTGCTCCCGTGCTGAGGCTGCCGCCGGCGGCGATCCATTCGCCCAAACGTCCACGCACGGTGGTTTGGCTCTGCTGATGGCGCTGGCCCGACTGGGCCTGGTCGTCGGCGCTTGCCAGTCGCGCCGCCAGCGCAATTTCCACCGTTTCTCCGTGCAGGCTGGGCGTGAGATAGAAGCCGGAGCGGGTCGTCTGCTGGTCGACACCAAGGCTGACGCCCGGTCCGGACGGCGTCACCACGTAGCCCAGGATGACGGGCTGGGCGCTGGTCTGGCCGAGCTCGATGAGCGCTGGCTGCCCATCCATCGTCAGCACCGTCTGCAGTAGTTGCAGGCCGTCGGTGGTCCGCGTGCTGTAGTGATCGGGAGGCAGCGCTTGCCCACCCGGCGCCGCCGCATTGCCGGTCGTTTCAAACTGCACGCGCCCGCCCCCGGCGCGGTCATCGCGGCGCGACTGGCTGACCGTGACCCGCAGCCTGATCGGCGCCACGTCCAGCGCCGAGAGCGCGGTTTTCAGCGTCGCCAGATTCTCCGGGGTCGTGCGGACGATGAGCTGGCTGCCCTCGCCGGTGAGGGTACCTTCGGGCGCCAGCAGCGGCTGCAACAGCGGCAGCACATCGCGCACTAAGCGGTGCTGCAGCGGGATGATTTCAAGCTGCGGCTCGCGCGCGAATGCCGCCACTGCGCCGCCGGCAAGCAGCAGCCAGACCAACGTGCGCAGCAGCCGCTTCACAGCGACAGCCGCCGCTGATTGGGGTCGGGCTGCGCCCGCTCCCAAATCTCGTTAAACCGGGAAACCAGCTGGCTGGCCTGATGACGGTCGTTGAAATCGACGGTGGCCTCGAAGCGGTCGCTCATGGGGCGGTAGACATAACCGGTTGCATCCGCCACCAGCCAGGCCTCGTTGAACTCACGATGCACCGGCGAAGGCACGCGGACTTGGATGAAATCAGACAGGAACTGGGCGAGCTCCAGCAGACGGTGTCCGCGCCGCGCGACCGGCCCGGGGTCGAGCAAGAGCAGCCGCACTTCGGCGCGCCGGCTGCCAAGGACGAGTCTTTTGACCGCCTGAATGAAAGCGCCTTGATCGAATAGCACGGGGTCGAGATGGCGGCTGACGATATCGATGCTTCGCCGCGACTGGCCGGCGAGTTGCAACACGATCGCGGCCAGAGCGTCGCTGCGCGCCAGCTCGAAGGGGCCGGCGCTAATGCCGAGCGTCAGGTCTTCCGGCGACGTTTCCATCGCCGCCCGATCAGATGTCGCGCGCCAGCCCCGCCGCCGCCCCTATATAGCTGGCAGGCGTCATCGCCTGCAGCCGGGTGCGCTCTTCAGCGGGAATAGCCAGCGTCGCAATGAAGGCCTGCAGGCTGTCGCGGTCGATGCGCTTGCCGCGGGTCAGCGCTTTGAGGGCTTCGTAGGAGTCTGCAATGCCGTAGCGGCGCATCACGGTCTGGATGGGTTCGGCAAGAACTTCCCAGGCCTCGTCGAGATCTGCCGCCAGCCGCGCGGCGTCCAGTTCGAGCTTGCCAATGCCGCGGCTGAGCGAGGCCAGCGCCAGCAGCGTGTGGCCGGCGCCCACGCCCAGATTGCGCAAGACGGTGGAGTCGGTCAGGTCGCGCTGCCAGCGGGAAATGGGCAGCTTCGCGCCCAGATGTTCCAGCACGGCGTTGGCCATGCCGAAGTTGCCTTCGGCGTTTTCGAAGTCGATGGGGTTGACCTTGTGCGGCATGGTGGAAGAGCCCACCTCGTTCTCAACCCGGCGCTGGCGAAAGTAGCCGAGCGACACATAGCCCCAGGTATCCCGGCAGAAATCGATGAGCACGGTGTTGAGTCTGGCCAGCGCAGCAAAGTATTCGGCAATCCAGTCGTGCGGCTCGATCTGGGTGGTGTAGGGGTTCCAGGCGAGGCCCAGGCTGGCGACGAAGTCTGCGTTCAAGCTTGCCCAGTCGAGCGCGGGATAGGCCGCCAGATGCGCGTTGTAGTTGCCGACCGCGCCGTTCAGCTTGCCAAGAATCTCGCAGCCGGCGAGTTGTTGCTGCTGGCGGCGCAGGCGATAGACCACGTTCGCCAACTCCTTACCCATGGTGGTGGGCGTCGCCGCCTGACCGTGCGTGCGGGCCAGCATCGGCACGGCGGCGTGTTCGTGCGCCAGCGCTGCGAGGGCGTCCGTGACGCCGTCAATGGCGGGGAGCAGCAGGTCGCGGCGCAGTTCGCTCAGCATCAACGCATAGGACAGGTTGTTGATGTCTTCCGAGGTGCACGCGAAATGCAGGAAGGGAATTGCCCGGCCGAGCGTCGGGCTGGCAAGGCAGCGGTCGCGCAGGAAGTATTCGACGGCCTTCACATCGTGATTGGTGGTGCGTTCGATCGCCTTCACCTGCCGCGCGCTTTCAAGGTCAAACTGGCTGACGATGCCGTCGAGCAGCGCCTGTTCGTCGGGCGTGAACGGCGCTAGTTCGGGCAGGCGCGCCTCATTGGCCAGAAACTGCAGCCAGCGCACCTCCACCCGCACGCGATAGCGGATCAGGCCGAACTCGCTGCAGTAGGGGCGGAGCGCGGCGCTCGTGCGGGCATAGCGGCCGTCCAGCGGAGAGACGGCGGTCAGATCGGACAAGGGCAGGTCATCGTTGGCGGACATGGGCATCTTCGACAGGGAGTTGAGGGGCGCGGTCGGCGCTACCTTAAGGGCCGCGCCCATGCGGCGCAATTACGAAAACCAGCAAGCCCTTCCGATACGGCGGCGACTGCCTGCTAGAATGCCGGCCCCTTTCGCAACCGGCGAGCGCAAGTCTGTGCAGAAATCTCCTCTCGCCCAACGTTTTCGTGGTTTCCTGCCCGTGGTCGTCGACATCGAAACCGGCGGCTTCAATTGCGTGACCGATGCGCTGCTGGAAATTGCCGCCGTGCTGGTCGAAGTCGACCCCGAGGCCGGCTGGCGGCGCAAGGCAACCATCGCCCATCACGTCAAACCCTTTGAGGGGGCGCGACTGGAAGAGGCCGCTCTGCGCTTCAACAAGATCGACCCGTGGCATCCGTTCCGCTTGGCCGTCAGCGAAGCGCACGCGCTGGAAAACATCTTCGAGAAAGTGCGCCAGCAGGTGCAGGAGCACGGCTGCTCGCGTGCGATTCTGGTCGGACACAACCCGGCGTTTGATTTGTCTTTTCTGAAGGCGGCCGTGGATCGCTGCAAGACCAAGCGCAATCCGTTCCACGCCTTCAGCACCTTCGACACCGCCTCACTGGCCGGCGTCGCCTTGGGCCAAACGGTGCTCTCACGCGCGGTGACGGCGGCCGGGCTTGGCTGGCAGGAAGAGGAAGCACATTCGGCGGTCTATGACGCCGAAAAGACGGCCGACCTTTTCTGTTCCATCGTCAATCGCTGGGACCGCCTGCGCGGTCCGGCGGCACCCGAAAGCGACTAGCCCTCAGCGATTTTCGCCCGCCAACGTTCGGCGGTTTCAGCCAGTTCGCGCTCGTTCAGGGAGAGGAGCTGTCGCTCACGCACCACGCGGCGCCCGCCCACCCAGACATCGGTAATCTGGTCGCGATGGCCGGCGTAGACAATTTGCGAAATCGGGTCGTAGACGGGTTGCGCCCGCATCCCGCCCAGATCGATCGCCATCAGGTCGGCCTGTTTGCCTGCGATGAGGGAGCCGATGTCCTGCTCAAGCCCGAGGGCGCGCGCGCCGTTGAGGGTGGCCATCTGCAGGGCTTCATGCGCGGGAACCACGCAAGGGTCCCCGGCGACGGCCTTGGCCAGCAGGGCCGCGCTACGCAATTCACCCAGCATGTCCAAATCGTTATTGCTGGCCGCGCCGTCGGTGCCGATGGCGCAGTTGACGCCCGCCGCGCTTAGCCGGCCCAGCGGGCAGAAGCCGCTGGCCAGTTTCAGATTGGATTCCGGGCAATGCACGACGCTGATGCCGGCCAGCGCGGCGGCGGCAATTTCGGCCTCGGTGAGCTGGGTCATGTGAACCGCGACCAGCCGGTTTGACACCAGTCCAAGTCGCGCCAGACGGGCCAGCGGACGTTCGCCGCTCGCCGTTTCAGCACTGCTGACCTCAAAGGCCGTTTCGTGGATGTGCATGTGGATCGGCAGGTCGAGTTCTTCGGCCAGCGTCGCAACCTCGGTCAGCGCGGCGTCGTCCACCGTGTAGGGCGCATGCGGCGCGAAGCTGGTGCGAATCAGCGGGTGGCCGCGATAGCGGTCATGTACCGCCTGACCGTTGACGAAATACTCCCGCGTGCTGCGCGCCCAGGCGGTCGGAAAGCCGATGACGATCATGCCGACGACCGCGCGGATGCCGGCCTCGGCGGCGGCCGCTGCCGTTTCGTCGGGGAAGAAATACATGTCGTTGAAACAGGTGGTACCGCCCAGCAGCATCTCCGCGGCGGCCAGCCGGCTACCGTCGCGCACGAACTCGCGATCGGCCCAGCGGGCTTCGGCGGGCCAGATGTGCTCCTCCAGCCAGGTCTTCAGCGGCAGGTCATCGGCGATGCCTCGCAGCAGCGACATGGCCGCGTGGCAGTGGGCGTTGACGAAGCCGGGCAGCAGCGCGTGGGTGGGCAGTTCGACCTCGACCTCCGCCGTGTACTGACGACACGCGACGGCGCGCGGCAGCAGGGCAAGGATGCGCCCGTCGTGCACCACCAGACTGTGGTCGGTTAGCACTTCTTTGGCGGGCTCGACCGGAATGATCCAGCGGGCATGGATGAGTTGATCGACTGGCTGCACGGTTCTGTTTCCGGACGGTTGGTGCGGGCGGCGAACAGGCTTCGCCGACCGCATGGCTGAGGCTGACCGTAAGGTACCATACGGGTTTTCAAACGCAGCAGAGCCGCGCCCTGTGAACCACGAGACCATCACCCCCCTTTACTGGCAGGACGAGGCCCTCGTGCTGCTTGATCAACGACGCCTGCCGGGCGAAGAGCGCTGGCTGCATTACACCGATGTGGCCGGTGTCGTCACGGCCATTCGCGAGATGGTGGTGCGCGGCGCGCCGGCCATCGGCATCGCCGGCGCCTACGGCATGGTGTTCGCGGCGGAGGCCGCTTGGCGGTCTGCCGGCGCCGACTGGCGCCGTCAGTGGCAGGCCGACGTGCAGGCGCTGCGGCACGCGCGGCCGACCGCCGTCAATCTGGCCTGGGCCATCGATCTGATGGAGCGCTTTGCGGCCGGTCTGACGGGCGCGCCGCAGGCCGCCATGCTGGGCGAGGCGCGGCGGCTGCATGAGGCCGACCTCGCTGCCAATCACCGGATGGGGCAGCTGGGCGCCGCCCTGATCGACGCCAACGCAACCGTCATGACGCACTGTAATGCAGGGGCGCTCGCGACCGCCGGGCACGGCACGGCGCTGGGCGTGATTCGCGATGCGCATGCCGCAGGCCGCATCGCACGCGTGTTTGCCACCGAGACCCGGCCCTGGCTGCAGGGTGCGCGACTGACCTCCTGGGAGCTATCCCGCTCGGGGGTACCGGTACAACTCATTACCGACGGCAGCGCGGCCCACGTCATGCGGACCCGGGGCGTGAGCTGGGTCATCGTTGGCGCCGACCGCGTGGCGGCGAACGGCGATGTGGCGAACAAAATTGGCACCTACGGGCTTGCGATCGCCGCGCGCGCTCACGGGGCTCGCGTGATGGTGGTAGCGCCGCGGTCGACGATCGACCTTGCCACCGCCAGCGGTGACGATATTGAAATCGAGGAACGGGCGGGGGAGGAGATCACCCACATCGGCGGACAGCGCTATGCGCCCGCCGCGGTGACCGCATTCAACCCGGTATTCGACGTGACGCCCGCCCATTTGGTGGATGCGCTGGTCACTGAAATCGGCGTCCTGGAGCGGCCTAATCGCGAAACGCTGGCCCGCCTGCTCGCGGCCGCCGATTGAGTCTGTAATCCGGGCTTAAGCCACGGCACTTCGCGTGTTACACTCCGGCCCGGATTGGGGAGTCGTCTTTTTCTTCAAATTTAAGAACTTATAAAGTGCTTGATGGTTGACTTCGCGCGCCAGCTTCTGCCGGTAAATATCGAAGACGAAATGCGTCAGTCCTACATGGATTACGCCATGAGCGTAATCGTGGGACGCGCCTTGCCGGACGCGCGCGACGGGCTGAAGCCCGTCCATCGTCGGGTGCTGTTCGCCATGCATGAGGCGAACATCGCCTGGAACCGGCCCTATGTGAAGTGCGCCCGCGTGGTCGGCGACGTGATGGGTAAATTCCATCCGCACGGCGATAACGCGATTTACGACACGCTGGTGCGCATGGCGCAGGATTTCTCGCTGCGCTACACGCTGGTCGACGGCCAAGGCAACTTCGGCTCGATTGACGGCGACGCGGCGGCTGCCATGCGTTACACGGAGTGCCGCCTCGACCGCATCGCCTCCGAACTCCTCGCTGATATCGACCGAGAAACGGTTGATTTCGCGCCCAACTACGACGGCAAGGAACTCGAACCCACGGTTCTGCCGGCGCGCATCCCCAATCTGCTGATCAACGGCTCCGATGGCATCGCGGTCGGCATGGCCACCAAGATTCCGCCGCACAACATCGGCGAAGTCGTGGATGCCTGTATTGCGCTCATCGACGAGCCGGAACTCGACTTTGATGCCCTTGTGCGGATCGTGCCCGGCCCGGATTTCCCGACTGCCGGCATCATCAACGGCGCCGCGGGGATCCGCGATGCCTATCGCACCGGACGCGGCACGATCCACGTGCGCGCGAAGGCCGAGATCGAGAATCCCGACAGCGACTCGCCCTCAATTGTCGTCACCGAGCTGCCCTATCAGGTCAACAAGGCCACATTGATCGAGAAGATTGCCGAACTGGTGCGCGACAAACGCATTGCCGGCATCCGCGAGCTGCGCGATGAGTCCGACAAGGACGGTATGCGCATGGTGCTGGAACTCAAGCGCGGTGAATCGGCCGAGGTGTTGCTCAACAACCTCTACCAGCAGACCCGCATGGAGTCGGCCTACCACATCAATATGGTGGCGCTGGTCGACGGCCAACCGAAGACGCTGGATCTCCGCAGCCTGCTGGAATGCTTCCTCAGCCACCGCCGCGAAGTGGTGACCCGGCGGACCTTGTTCGATCTGCGCAAGGCCCGCGAACGTGCGCATATTCTGGAAGGCTTTGCGGTTGCGCTGGCCAACATCGACGAGATCATCGCCACCATCAAGGCCTCGCCGACCCCGGCCGAAGCGCGCACCGCCCTGACCGCCCGCTTCTGGCCGCCGGGCATCGTGCTCGAAATGCTGGAGCGCGCGGGCTCGCAGGCTTCGCTACCTGAAGATTTGCCGCCCGAGTGCGGGCTCAAACCGGAGGGCTATCGCCTGTCCGAGCGACAGGCGCGCGAGATCCTCGACATGCGCCTGCAGCGCCTGACGGCGCTCGAACAAGACAAGATTCTCGACGAATACCGCGAACTGCTGGCGCGTATCGACGACCTGCTGGACATTCTGGCCCGGCCCGAGCGCTTGATGCAGGTCATTCGCGACGAACTGAGCGAAATCCGCGAGCAATACGCCGACCCGCGGCGCACACGGATTGAAATCAACCACGAAGACCTCTCGACCGAAGACCTGATCGCGCACGAAACGATGGTGGTGACGCTCTCGCATCACGGCTACATCAAGAGTCAGGCCTTGTCGGTGTATCGCGCGCAGCACCGGGGTGGCCGCGGCGTGGCGGCCGCGTCGATGCGGGAAGAAGACTTCATCGAGCGCCTGTTTGTCGCCAACAGCCACGACACCCTGCTGTGCTTCTCGAACCGCGGGCGCATCTACTGGATCAAGGTCTATAAAGTGCCGCAGGCCAGCCGCACCGCGCGCGGCCGCCCATTGGTCAACTTGCTGCCGCTGGTCGAAGGCGAACGCATCACCGCCATGCTGCCGGTAAAAGAGTTTGTGGATGACCGCTTCGTCTTCATGGCGACGCGTTTTGGTACGGTCAAGAAAACGCCGCTGCGCGATTACTCGCATCCTCGTCCGTCCGGCATCATCGCGGTCGACCTCACCGAGGGCGATAGCCTGGTCGGCGTCGCGCTGACCGACGGCGCGCGCGACATCATGCTGTTCAGCTCGGCTGGCAAGGCGGTGCGGTTCGAAGAAGCCGAAGTGCGGCCCATGGGGCGCAACGCGCACGGCGTGCGCGGCATTCGTCTCGGCGAAGGGCAAACCCTCATCGCGCTCATTCCGGTCGACCCGGAACGGCAAGTGCTGGTGGCTACCGCCAACGGCTACGGCAAGCGCACGCCGGTCGAAGATTTTCCGAAGCACGGCCGTGGCGGTCAGGGCGTCATCGCCATGCAAACGACCTCGCGCAACGGCAATGTGATTGCCGCCGTGGCGGTCGCGCCGGAGGACCACATCATGCTGATCAGCGACGGCGGCACCCTGGTGCGCACGCCGGTCAGCGAAGTGTCGGTCATCGGCCGCAACACGCAGGGCGTGCGGCTTATCAGTCTCAGCGACGGGGAATTGCTCGTCAGCGTGGAACCGGTCGCCGATACCGGCGAGACGACCGAAGGCGTAGAGGCCGACGCGGAAGCGGGTACGGCCGCGCCCGATGCGGTTGTCGAGCCGCCGGCCGACGAGTAACGGCGTCCAGCAAGGAACGGCCGGGCGGTCATGAGCGAACAGGAAGCCCTGAAGGCCGTCCGCGACGACATAGACCGCATTGACCGCGAACTGCTGCGCCTGCTGAACGAGCGAGCGGCCTGCGCGCTCAAGGTCGCTCATATCAAGCGCGAAGCCGGGCTGGGCACCGATCTCTATCGACCGGAGCGCGAAGCCCAGGTCCTGCGCAACATCAAAGCCATGAATCAGGGGCCCTTGGGCGACGACGAAGTCGCTCGCCTGATTCGCGAAATCATGTCCGGTTGTCTCGCGCTGGAGCAGCCCATTACGGTGGCCTATTTCGGGCCGGCCGGCACCTACACCCACACCGCGGCGCGCAAGCATTTTGGCGGTGCTGCCACGCTGGCCGCCTGTGCGTCGATTCCCGAGGTCATCCGCACGGTCACCAGCAAGACTGCCGATTTCGGCGTCGTGCCGATCGAGAACTCGCAGGAAGGCTCGGTCAATCAGACGCTCGACTGTCTGCGCGATGCCAGCCTGCTGATTTGCGGCGAGGTGCTGCTGGAAGTCCACCACCAGTTGCTGAGCAAGGCCAGCGACCTGTCGCAACTGACCGAAATCAGGGCGCATCCGCAGGCGCTGGCGCAGTGTCGACACTGGCTGGACGCGCACTGTCCGGGCGCCGAACAAATCCCTGCCAGCAGTAACGCCGAGGCGGCGCGGCAAGTAATCGAACTGCCGCACGCGGCGGCGATTGCCGGCGAAATGGCGGCCGGTCTTTACGAGTTGCCGATTCTCGCCCGCAACATCGAAGATAACCCCAGCAACACCACGCGGTTTCTGGTGCTGGGCCGGCTGGAAGTGCCACCCAGCGGGGTCGACCGTACCTCCTTGCTGTTCGTCACGCCCAATCGGCCGGGCGCGCTGCATGAAATCCTCGAAGCCTTTGCCCGCGAGCAGATCAGCCTCAGCCGGATCGAATCCCGGCCCCAGCCGCAGGGGCGCTGGGAATACGTGTTTTTTGTCGACATCGAGGGTCACCAAAGCGAGCCCCACGTGGCGCGCGCGCTGGCTCGGGTCGCCGAACGCACCAGCATGCTGAGGGTGCTGGGCTCCTATCCTCACGCCGTGCTCTAAGGCACGGTTCGCCAGAGTTTTACCGTTGATGATTGATACTTTGTGCATTATTGGCGTCGGCCTGATCGGCGGCTCGCTGGCGCGCGCCTTGCGCGAGGCCGGCTTGGTGCGGCGGGTCGTGGGCTGTGGCCGCGACGCCGGCAACCTGACGCGCGCGATCGAACGCGGCGTGATCGACGAGGCCTTTCACGATCCGGCGCAGGCGGTGGTCGGCGCCGACATGGTGGTGGTCGCCGTCACGCTGGGCGCGACTGGCGAAATCCTCCAGCGCATTGCGCCCAGCCTGAAAGCAGACGCCATCGTCACCGATGTGGGCAGCGCCAAAGCTTGTGTGATTGAGGCGGCAAGACAGGCATTGGCGCCTTCGGCGCTGCCGCGCTTTGTGCCCGGACATCCCATCGCGGGCGCCGAAAAAAGCGGCGTCGAAGCCGCCAACGCGCAACTCTACCAACGGCACCGGGTCATCCTCACGCCCCTGCCGGAGCAGTCGGCGGCGGCGCTGGCCAGCGTGGTGGCGATGTGGGAGGCCGCCGGCGCCGAGGTGCTCTGCATGGACGCCACGCTGCACGACCAGGTGCTGGCGGCGACCAGTCACCTGCCGCATGTGCTGGCCTATGCGATGGTGAACTGCCTGCTTGACCTCGATACCCCGGTCAACGTGATGGACTATGCCGCGGGCGGCTTCCGCGATTTCACCCGGATTGCCTCGAGCAATCCGCCGATGTGGCGCGATATCGCGCTCAACAACGCGCCGGCCTTGCTGGCCATGATCGGCCAGTTCGAAACCAGCCTGGGCCAGCTCCGACAGGCGCTGGAAGCGCGCGATGCCGTCGCGCTCGAACAGGCCTTCAGTCGGGCCAAGACGGCGCGCGACGACTATCTCTCAAGGAGCATCCGAACATGAGCGAGGCGGGACAATTGACGGTCGCGCCGGGCGGCGCGCTGCACGGTGCGGTCCAGGTGCCAGGCGACAAGTCCATCTCGCATCGCTCGGTGATGCTGGGTGCCCTTGCTGACGGCGTGACCGAGGTTCGCGACTGTCTGCTCGGCGAAGACGTGCGCTCGACCATGGGCGCGTTCCGCGCGATGGGCATCGAGATCGAAGAACTCGAGGGCGGCCGCCTGCTGCGGGTACACGGTCGCGGCCTGCGTGGTCTGCGGGCGCCGACGGCCGAACTCGACATGGGCAATTCCGGCACCTCGATCCGCCTCTTGTCCGGCATTCTCGCCGGTCACGGCATTCCGGCGACGCTGAGCGGGGACGATTCCCTGCGCCGCCGGCCCATGCGCCGCGTCACCGAACCGCTGGGTCGCATGGGCGCGCACATTCACACCGCCGCCAACGGCACGCCGCCGCTCGTGATTGAAAGCGGACATCCGCTCAAGGCCATTACGTTCGAGATGCCGGTGGCCAGCGCCCAGGTCAAGTCAGCCGTGCTGTTGGCCGGGCTTTTTGCCGAGGGCGAAACGGTGGTGATTGAACCGGCGCCGACGCGCGATCACACCGAACGCATGCTTACCGGCTGCGGCGTTGAGGTCAGGGTGGACGGCCCGCGGGTCGCCTTGCGCGGCGGGCAGCGCCTCACCGCCTGCCCGATCACCGTCCCGGCCGATTTGTCCTCGGCGGCGTTTTTTATCGTCGGCGCCAGCATTGCACCGGGCAGTGAACTGCTGCTCTCCAATGTCGGCGTTAACCCGACCCGTACCGGCGTGCTGAGTATTCTGGAAGCGATGGGCGCGCGGATTGAGCGCCTCAACCCGCGCAGCATCGGCGGCGAGCCGGTCGCGGATCTCAGGGTCAGCGCTGCGGATCTGCAGGGCATTGAGGTCGACCCGGCGCTGGTGCCGCTCGCGATCGACGAGTTCCCAATCCTTTTCATTGCCGCCGCCTGCGCACGCGGCGTGACGCGGGTCCGGGGGGCGGAGGAGCTGCGGCACAAGGAAAGCGACCGCATTGCGACCATGGCCGCGGGGCTTGGCGCCGCTGGCATTCAGGTCGAGACCTTTGATGACGGCATTGAAATTCACGGTGGCGCGCTCTCCGGCACCCGGGTGGATAGCCACGGCGACCACCGGATTGCGATGTCTTTCGCGATCGCGGCCCTGCGGGCAAGCGGGCCGATGGTCATCGACGGGGCTGCGACCATCGCGACATCGTTTCCCACGTTTGCGGCGTTGGCGCGGGCTGCCGGACTGCGCCTGTGAGCGGCGCCGCGCCGGTAGTGACCGTCGACGGGCCGAGCGGTACCGGCAAGGGCACGCTCTGCGCCTGGCTCGCGGCCACGCTGGGCTGGCATTTTCTGGATAGCGGGGCCTTGTATCGACTGGTTGGCCTGCGCGCACGCCGGCTGGGTCTGGCGCTGGAAGACGAGCCGGCGGTCGCCGCCGCCGCCGCGCGCTTACCCGTGACGTTCACCATCCTGAACGGGGAGTTCCGTCCGCTGCTGGACGGCGCCGACGTGGCGGCCGAATTGCGCACCGAAGCCGCCGGCACCGACGCCTCCATCGTCGCGGCCCTGCCGGCGGTGCGTCAGGCACTGCTGCAGCGCCAGCGTGATTTCCGTCAGGCACCCGGCCTCGTCGCCGACGGTCGCGACATGGGAACGGTAGTTTTTCCCGACGCCGGACTCAAAATTTTTCTCACCGCCAGCCCCGAGGCGCGCGCCGCGAGGCGATATAAGCAGTTGAGCGATAAGGGGATGGGTGTTAACCTCGGCCCGCTCCTTGAGGACATCCGCCGCCGCGATCAACGGGATCAGCAGCGCGCTATCGCGCCGCTCGCACCCGCTCCCGACGCCATCATCCTCGATACCACTGAACTCGGGATTACCGAAGTGGAAGACCGTGTAAGGCAGCTACTGCGCGAGCAGGGGCTGGCCTGACGCGGCGGATGAGTATTCTTTAACCCTTAACCCAAACGTCGGGTCAAGTGCGGGCGCTTTCTCCGGGTCTCACCGGACGCACCGTATCCCCGTCGCAACATACAAAGTCAGGTAAATATGTCGGAGAGTTTTGCCGAGCTGTTTGAAAGCAGCCAAGTCGCCGCAAAGATGCGCCCGGGCACCATCGTCAAGGGCCGCGTCATTGAAATCCGCGCGGATTTCGTCGTCGTTAATGCAGGACTGAAGTCGGAAGGTGTAATTCCGGCCGAGCAGTTCCGTAATCCTAAAGGTGAGCTCGAAGTCAGCGTCGGCGATGAAGTCGATGTGGCTCTCGACACCGTCGAAGATGGCAACGGCGAAACCCGTCTGTCGCGCGACAAGGCCAAGCGCGCCAAAGCCTGGGACGAACTCGAAAAAGCCTGCGAAGCCGGCCAGAGCGTCACCGGCATCATCAGCGACAAGGTCAAAGGCGGTTTCACCGTCGACATCGAATCTATCCGTGCCTTCCTCCCCGGCTCGCTGGTCGACGTGCGCCCGGTGCGCGATACCAGCTACCTCGAAGGCAAGCCGCTTGAGTTCAAGGTCGTCAAAGTCGACCGCAAGCGCAACAACGTGGTGGTCTCCCGCCGCGCGGTGGTCGAAAGCGAAAACTCTGCCGAGCGCGAAGCCCTGTTCGAGAGCCTCACCGAAGGCGCGGTTACCAAGGGTCTGGTCAAGAACCTCACCGACTACGGCGCGTTCATCGACCTCGGCGGCATCGACGGCCTGCTGCACATCACCGACATGGCATGGCGTCGCGTCAAGCACCCGTCCGAAGTGGTGGCGATTGGCCAGGAAATCCAGGTCAAGGTGCTCAAGTTCGACCGCGAGCGCACCCGCGTCTCGCTGGGCCTGAAGCAGCTGGGCGAAGACCCGTGGGTCGATATTTCCCGCCGCTACCCCGAAGGCACCCGCCTGTTCGGGACCGTCACCAACATCGCTGACTACGGCTGCTTCGTCGAAATCGAGCCCGGCGTCGAAGGTCTGGTGCACGTCTCCGAAATGGACTGGACCAACAAGAACGTGCATCCCTCGAAGGTGGTTCACCTGTCGCAGGAAGTCGAAGTCATGGTGCTGGATATCGACGAAGACCGTCGCCGCATCTCGCTCGGCATGAAGCAGTGCAAGTCCAATCCGTGGGAAGAGTTCGCCGCCACCCACAACAAGAACGACCGCGTGGTCGGTGTCATCAAGTCGATTACCGACTTCGGCATCTTCGTGGGCCTCGACGGTGGCATCGACGGTCTGGTGCACCTGTCGGATCTCTCCTGGGATATCCCGGGCGAAGAAGCGGTGCGCAACTACAAGAAGGGTGATGAACTCGAAACCGTGGTGCTGGCCGTCGACGCCGAACGCGAGCGTATTTCGCTGGGCGTGAAGCAGATGGCGCAGGATCCGTTCTCCGGCTACCTGGCGGCCAACGCCAAGGGCGCGGTGGTCACCGGTCTCATCGTGGCGGTGGATGCCAAGTCCGCCACCATCAATCTGGGCGACGGCATCGAAGGCGTGATTCGCGCCAGCGAAATCTCGCGCGACCAGGTCGACGACGCCCGCAAGGTGCTGCGTGAGAACGAAGAGATCGAAGCCATGATTATCGGCGTTGATCGCAAGCGGCGGGTTATCAACCTCTCCATCAAGGCCAAGGAAAACGAGGACGAGGCCACTGCGCTGGAAGAATACAGCGCCGACAACGATGGTCCGCGGACCCGACTGGGCGACCTGCTCAAAGAGCAGCTCGAACGGTAAGTCCCGCGAAGAGAAGGCCTATCGGCAGCCCGTGGCGTATACCCACGGGCTGCCGCCGTAACGCCGAGAACAAGAATGACCAAGTCGGAACTGATCGAAATTCTGGTTCGCAAACAGGCGCAGCTGGGCTACCGCGATGTCGAACTTGCGGTGAAAACCATGCTCGAGCACATGGCGCAGACGTTGGCCACCGGTCAACGTATCGAAATCAGGGGCTTCGGCAGTTTTTCGCTGCATTACCGGCCGCCGCGCGTGGGGCGTAACCCCAAGTCCGGCGACCCGGTTTCCCTGCCCGGTAAGCATGTGCCGCATTTCAAGCCAGGCAAGGAACTGCGTGAGCGCGTGAACGCGCTGGACGAAGCCACCCTGCAGGCGGTTCGCGAAAGCCGCCGGGCTGCGGGCTACAACGACGACGATTACGACGACGACGACGATTGAGCCGGGTCCAACGGCCGGCGCCGTCACTACCCAGCGAGAGGCACGGGCAGTGCGCAAGTTTCTCTACTCCGTCATTGTCCTCATTTGCTTGCTGAGCGGGCTGCTCCTGCAGCTGCGCAATCCTTCTCCCGTCACGCTCGATCTCTACCTCGGGCGCTGGACACTGCCGCTGTCCCTCTTGCTTGTGTTGAGTCTCGCGCTGGGCGCGGTGCTGGGCGTACTCGCCATGCTGCCGGGACGTTGGCGGCTGGGGCGACGTCTGCACGGCGTTGAGCGTGAACTCCGCCAGCAAGCCCGCGCTGCGCCGCCCGCGGTGCGTCCGTCGGAGCCGGCCGATGGTGCTTGAGTGGCTGTTCTTCTTCACCGTCCTCTTGTTACCGATTGCGGCAGTGTCGGGCTGGATTCTGGGGCGCCGCGAACTGGCCCAGCTGGCGCGCAGACGCGAGCAGTCGACGCAGGTCGCGACCGATTATTTTCTGGGCCTGAACTACCTGCTGCATGACCGCCCGGACAAGGCCATTGAGGTCTTCGTCAAGGCGCTGGACGTGGAAAGCGAAACGGTAGAAACGCATCTCGCGCTGGGCAATCTGTTCCGGCGGCGAGGCGAGGTCGACCGCGCGATCCGCATTCACCAAAATCTGGTGGCCCGTTCGACGCTGGACCTGCGCCAGCGCGGCCTTGCGCTGCTGGAGCTGGGTCTCGACTACATGCGTTCCGGTCTATTTGACCGCGCCGAAAACCTGTTTCTCGAACTGCTCGACATCGGCATGTACCAGCCGCAGGCGCTGCGTCATCTCATCGATATCTATCAGCAGGAACAGGACTGGGCGAAGGCGCTGGAATACAGCAGCCGGCTGGAGACGGTCAGCGGTGAAAACCGCGCGACCGAGCGCGCGCACTTCTACTGTGAACAGGCGCAGGAGTTGCTGGACCGCGGCGCGCGCGACGAAGCCGCGGATTTGCTCGACAAGGCCCTGCTGGTCGACCGCCGCAGCGTGCGCGCCAGTCTGCTGAGTGCAGATCTGGCGGTGGCCGGCCGCGATTTTGAGCGCGCCCTCCAGCACCTCAAACGGGTCGAACTGCAGGACATAGAATTCTTACCCGAGATGCTGCCGCGGCTGACCAAGTGCTACCGTGCGCTGGAACGTCCGGACGATTTTCGCGAATACCTGACGCGGCTCGCCGGGCTGCGGGCCGGGGTGTCAGCCACGCTGGCGCTGGGCGAACTGCTGGCGGAGCAGGACGGTACCGACGAAGCCAAGCGTTACATCGTCCACGAGCTGAAAATCCGGCCGACCATTCGCGGCATCGATCGCTTCATCGACTACGTGCTTGGCGCCGCAACCGACGAAAGTCGCGAAGATCTCCAGGTGCTGAAAGAAACGGCCACTCGCCTTATCGCGGGTAAACCTACCTATAAATGCGGGCAGTGCGGCTTCGCCGGCCGTGCGCTCCACTGGCAGTGTCCGGGCTGCAAGTCATGGAGCACCGTCAAACCCATCCACGGTATTGAGGGCGAGTAACAGATGAGCGTAGATGCGGAGCGCACGATTATCGTGGCGCTGGATTTTGCCGACGGTCGCGAGGCGCTGGCGTTTGCCGACCAGCTGCGCGGGACAGGCTGCGCGGTGAAAGTTGGAAAAGAGTTGTTCACGCGCGAAGGTCCGGCGATTTGCCGCGCCCTGCATGAGCGCGGGCTGCGGGTGTTTCTCGATCTCAAGTTTCACGATATTCCCAACACGGTTGCCGCCGCCTGTCGGGCTGCCGCCGATCTTGGGGTGTGGATGGTCAATGTCCACGCGAGCGGCGGGCGTGAAATGTTGGAAGCTGCACGCGCCGCGCTGGGCGACGGACCGGCGCGCCCACTGCTGGTGGCGGTGACGGTGCTGACCAGTCTCGACGCGGTCCAACTGAATGAAGTTGGGGTTGCGGCGTCCCCCGCCGCGCAGGTCGTGCGTCTGGCCCAACTTGCCGCCGCTGCCGGGTTGGACGGCGTGGTCTGCTCGCCGCAGGAAATCGCGCTGGTCAAGGCCGCCTGTGGCGCCGGCTTCCTCACCGTCACCCCGGGGGTACGACCGGCGGGCAGCGCGCAGGATGACCAGCAGCGCATCGCGACCCCTGCCGCCGCGCGGGCGGCGGGCGGCGATTACCTCGTCATTGGCCGTCCCATCACCCGCGCTGCCGAGCCGCGTTTGGCCCTCGGCGCAATCGCTACCGAGATTGCCGCCGCGCCCGCCGTCTGATCCCTTAGCCCTCCGAGTAATGACCCTATGGACGACCTGAGTCGGCAAAGCCCGCTGCAGCCAATGCTGCCGCCCCTCAAACCCGGGCTGACCCGCTGGTCGCGCTTGCACGGCGCGGCGCGCGCGCTGGCCATTGCACGCAGCGTTGAAGCCTCTGGCGGCTTTGCGCTGGTGGTCTGTGCCGACTCCCAGAGCGCCGCCCAGCTGGACGCTGAAATTCCGTTTTTTGCGCCGGATTTGCCGAAATATCACCTGCCGGACTGGGAGACCCTGCCCTACGACCGGTTCAGTCCTTATCAGGACATCATCTCCGACCGGATCGCGACCCTCTCGAGCCTGCCCAGCTTGCGGCGTGGCATCCTGATCGTATCGATGGCCTCCTTGCTCCATCGCCTGCCGCCGCGGACCTGGTTGCAGGGGCAGAGCTTTCTGCTGACGACCGGGCAGACGCTGGATCGCGACGCCTTTCGCCGACAGCTGCAGGAGGCCGGTTACCGCAGCGTGCCGCAGGTGATGGACCACGGCGACTTTGCCATTCGCGGTTCCCTGGTCGACGTTTTCCCGATGGGCGAAGACGCCCCGTTCCGCATTGATCTCTTCGGCGACGAAATCGAAGCCCTGCGGCGCTTCGACCCCGAGACCCAGCGGTCTACCGAAGCGATCGAGAAAATCCGCATTCTGCCCGCGCGCGAAGTGCCGCTGTCCGCAGAGGGCATCAGCACCTTCCGTCGCAACTGGCGCCTGGCCTTTGAAGGCAAGCCGACCGCCAGCCCGGTGTTTGAGGACATCAGCGACGGGATGGCGCCCGCCGGCATCGAGTATTACCTGCCGCTGTTTTTCGACGGCGTCTCGACGCTATTCGACTATCTGCCGGCGAATAGCCTGGTCATGATCGACGGCACAGCCAGCGAGGCCGGCGAGTCATTTCGTCGGACCGTAGACGAGCGCTATGAGCAATTACGCCACGACGTTGAGCGTCCGCTGTTGCCGCCCGCGCGCCTGTTTCTGGACGCGGCCGAACTGGCGCAGGCGCTGGCCGGCTATGCACGCATTCAGCTTGATCCGCCGGAATGGGACGAGCGCGCACGCGCGGTGGTCTTTGGCACGCAGCCCGGTGCGCGTCTGCCGATCGATTCGCGCGCACGCACGCCGCTGCTGGCGGTCGACGAGTTTCTAATCCGCCACAGCGGTCGCGTGCTGTTCGTGGCGGAATCGAACGGCCGTCGCGAAACCATGATCGAACTGTTCCGGGCGCATGGTCTTCCCTTGAAGCCGGTGCAGGACTGGGCCGAGTTTGTCGCGGGCGATGCGACCGTGGCGCTGACCGTCGGCCCGTTGGCCGAGGGCGTGGAAATTGCCGAGCCGCTGCTGACCATCGTCACCGAAAGCCAGCTGTTCGGCGAACGCGCCGCGCAGCGCCGACGTCGACGCCGCAGCACCGTCGATCAGGACGCCGTGGTGCGCAATCTGGCCGAACTGCGGATTGGCGCGGCGGTGGTGCACGAGCAGTACGGCGTGGGCCGCTATCTCGGGCTCGAAGTGCTGGCGATGGGCGACGTCAGCAACGAATTCATCAAGCTGGAATACGCCGACGGCGACAAGCTGTATGTGCCGGTGTCTTCGCTCGCGCTGATCAGCCGTTACACCGGCATGGATCCGGACCGCGCGCCGCTGCACAAGCTGGGCAGCGGGCAGTGGGACAAGGCGCGCCGCAAGGCGGCCGAACGCATTCGCGATGTGGCCGCCGAGCTGCTGGAAATTCATGCGCGCCGGGCCGCACGCCGCGGGCATGCTTTCGATCTGGACCGGGAGGGCTATCTGGCCTTCGAGCAGGGCTTCCCCTTCGAGGAAACGCCCGACCAGCTGGCGGCGATCGAAGCCGTGACGGCGGATATGCAAAAGCCGCAGCCCATGGACCGCTTGATCTGCGGCGACGTCGGCTTCGGCAAAACGGAAGTCGCGATGCGCGCGGCGTGGATCGCGGTCAGCGGCGGCCGGCAGGTGGCGGTGCTGGTGCCCACCACGTTGCTCGCCCAGCAGCACTATCAGACCTTCCGCGATCGCTTTGCCGACTGGCCGGTGCGCATCGGGCAGCTCTCGCGTTTCCGCGATTCCGGCGAGATGCGCAGCACGCTGGCCGAACTCGCGGCGGGGACGGTCGACATCGTGGTCGGCACCCACAAGCTGCTGGGCCGCGAGGTGCAGTTCAAGAATCTGGGACTGGTCATCATCGACGAGGAGCACCGCTTCGGCGTGCGGCAGAAAGAGCAGTTCAAGGCGCTGCGCGCGGAGGTCGACATCCTCACCCTCACCGCCACCCCCATTCCACGCACGCTCAATATGGCGCTGTCGGGTACGCGAGAGCTGTCTGTCATCGCGACCGCGCCGTCGAAGCGTCTGGCGGTGCAGACCTTCATCCACGAATGGTCCGATGAACTGATCCGCGAGGCGCTGATGCGTGAACTGGCGCGCGGCGGGCAGGTGTATTTCGTCTACAACGATGTCGACACCATCGAGAAAATTGCCGGAGAGCTGGCCGCGCTGGTGCCGCAGGCGCGGGTGCGCCACGCGCACGGTCAGATGCGCGAGAAGGAGCTTGAGCAGGTGATGCTCGATTTCTATCACCGTCGCTGCAATGTGCTGGTGTGTACCACCATCATCGAAACCGGCATCGACGTGCCTAACGCCAACACCATGATCATCTATCGCGCGGACCGCTTCGGTCTGGCGCAACTCTATCAGCTGCGGGGACGGGTCGGGCGCTCACATCATCGGGCCTATGCCTATCTCATCGTGCCGCCGCGCAAGTCGATGACGGCCGACGCGGTGAAGCGACTGGAAGCCATCGAGTCGCTGGAAGATCTGGGCATCGGCTTCACGCTGGCGACCCACGACATGGAAATCCGCGGTGCCGGTGAAATCCTGGGCGAGGACCAGAGCGGGCAAATTCAGGAAATTGGTTTCGGGCTTTACAGCGAATTGTTGAACCGGGCGGTTTCGGCGCTTAAATCCGGCCGTCAGCCGGATCTGGAAAGCCTGAGCGCGCGAGCCTGCGAAGCCGATCTCCATCTGCCGGCCTTGTTGCCGGAAGATTATCTGCCCGACGTGCACGCGCGACTGGTCTTGTACAAGCGCATTGCGACCGCGGCCGATGACCATGAACTGCAACTCCTCAAGGAAGAACTCGTCGACCGGCTAGGCCCGTGCACGCAGCCGGTTCACAATCTGTTCCGGCAGACCTCGCTCAAACTCCGCGCGGATGCGCTGGGCATGCGGCGGGTGGATATTTCCAGACAGGGCGGGCTGTTCGAGTTCCGACCACAGGCGGAGGTGGAGCCTTTGAAAGTGATCAAGCTGATCCAGTCCGACCGTCACTATCGTCTGGATGGACAGGACAAGCTGCGCCTGCGCAAGGATCTGGCGGATGACGAGGCGCGCTTTCGTGAGCTTGAGTCGCTGCTGGAGCGGCTGGCGTGAGAGGGCTTGGCCGCTGGCTGCTGCTGGGCTGTTGCCTGCTCGGCGGCGTGGCGCGCGCCGACGGGCCGGTGACCGTCGAACTGATCCTGTTCCGCTACACCGAAGCCGTGGACCCGGCGCGCTGGCCGCCGACTACCGGCACGCCGGATTTTGCCAGCGCCACGGCGCTGCAGCCCGCGCCCGACAGCGGCGAGGCGGGTTTTTTCACCGCGCTGCCCAAGCGCGAACTGCGGCTCGCGGCGGTTAGCACGGCGCTGCGCCGCGCGGGCGCTTACGAGGTGTTGTTGCACACGGCCTGGCGGCAACCCGCCCGCGCCGCCGGGCCGATTTATTTGCAGTCCGAGCCGCCGGCGGAGGGCGTAGTGCCCGCGCTGGAGGGCAGCCTGCAACTGCGGGAGGCCGGCGCCGCCGAGATCCGATTGTCAGGAAATTTTCTGGTGCAGGTCGGCGATCAGCAGGTGAAGGTGGGTCCCAACCAGAACCTCCGTCCGCAAGAACTGCGCTACATCGACCACGCCCTGCTGGGTCTGCTGGTGCAGGTGACGCCGGACGGCGACGCGGTTGACGCGTCGCCCGCACCGCCAACCGCGGCCGCTAACCCGGGTCCTGCGGACTGAGTCCCAGCGCCAGCGTCGCGCCGACCACGGCCAGCACGCGGCCCATGCCTGCGCGCAGGTGGCCCATGATTTCCTCCAGCGAGACCGTCTCGCCACCGCCCACGCCCGCCGCCCAGTTCACCACCAGCGAGAGCGTGGCGTAGCCCAGACCGGCTTCACGGGCCAGCGCGGCTTCCGGCATGCCGGTCATGCCGACCAGCGTGCAGCCGTCGCGGGCCATGCGGGCGATTTCGGCAGCGGACTCGAGCCGCGGCCCCTGCGTGGCGCCATAGACGCCGCCGCTGACGGCCAGATGACCCGCGCGCGCTGCCCCGGCCAGCAGCAACTGGCGCAGGTCTTCGCTGTAGGGCTGCGTGAAGTCGACATGGTCGACTGCTGCGCCCATGCCGTCGTAAAACGTGTGCTCGCGGCCGTAGGTGTAATCGATAATCTGGTCGGGCACGACCATCACACCAGGCCCGGCTTCGGGCCCGATGCCGCCGACCGCCGTTACCGCGAGGATGTCGGTAATGCCGGCATCGCGCAGCGCCGCCACGTTCGCGCGGTAGTTGATTCGGTGCGGCGGCAGGCTGTGCGCTTCACCGTGCCGCGGCAGAAACACCACCGGCGAGCCCGCGAACGTGCCCTCGCAGAGGGGCGCCGAGGGCGCTCCCCAAGGGGTCATGACCTGACGGCGTGCGCTCACGCTAAGCGCTTCGAGCTGATCCAGTCCGCTGCCACCGATAATTGCAAAACGTCTCATAGAGCCTCCACGGCGAAAAAGTTAATCCCTTGTCCGGCGCGGATTGCCGCGCGACCGCACCGCGGGCTTATCGGGATGTTCGGGACAGCGCCTGTCGCCCCGCCCAGTCGCGCGCAAACTGCTGGGCCGAGCGACCACTGCGCGAGCCGTGCAGCAGCGCCCATTGCAGTGCTGCGTGACGGGCTTCGGCGCTTTCGGGTTCGGCAACACCCAGCTGCTTCAGCCAGTGCACGACGATGTCCAGATACCGCGCCTGATTGAACTGATGAAACGACAGCCAGAGGCCGAAGCGTTCGGAGAGCGAGATTTTTTCTTCCACCGCTTCGCTCTGATGCACTTCGCCGTCTTCGTCGTAGCGCGCGTCCTGATTGTCGCGCTGACGTTCGGGCACCAGATGGCGCCGGTTTGAGGTCGCGTAGATCAGCAGGTTGTCGGGAGCACCGAGCACGGAGCCGTCGAGCACTGTTTTCAGCGCGCGATAGGTCTGGTCGTGCTCATCAAACGCCAGATCGTCACAGAACACGATGAACCGTCCGGTCCGGTCGGCCAGCGTGTCGACGATTTCGGGCAGGTCGATCAGGTCCTGACGTTCGACCTCGACGAGGCGGAGTCCATCCTTGGCATAGGTGTTGAGCAGCGCCTTGACCAGCGAGGACTTGCCGGTGCCGCGGGGCCCCCACAGCAGCGCGTTATTGGCGGGCAGCCCGGCGAGAAACTGGCGGGTGTTGCGCTCGAGTTCGGCGCGGGGTTCGTCGATGTGCTGCAGGTCGTCGAGGCTGATGCTGCTGAAGCGGGTGATGGGATCCAGCCAGCCCTGCTGATTTCGTTTGCGCCAGCGCCAGGCGATGCCGTCGTCGAGCGCGGCGGGGCGGGGTGGCGGGAGCAGGGCTTCGAGGCGCACGAGCAGGCTTTCGGCGCGAGCAAGCAGGGAGTCGGTAGGAGTCATGGGGACGGTGCGCCTTTAGTCTGAACCGGCGCGATTGTAACCGCTGCGGCGTCGCTTATGAGGCGCCAGTCCCCCCCAGTGCAAGCAAGGCCTGCGAGAGCTTGCGCTCAATCCGCAGCTTCTGCCGCAGCACTTCGAGCAGCGGGCGGTGCTCCAGTTCGCGGGCGCGCAGCAGGCGGTCGGAGAGTTCCAGATCGGTAATGAACACCGGATATTTGCCGCCGCTGCCCCGCAGCGACTGCACGGCGCCGGCGATCGCAGCGAACAGGCCCGGCCCGTGCTCGGCGGAAGAAAACTCCCGATCGTCGAGATAGGCCACAAAGCTCGTATTGGCGGCCTCGTCCAGATCCACAAACAGCCGCAATGGCAGGAATTGACGGCGGGCCGAGGTGGACGGGACCACCGGCTGCACCGTGAATTCGCCGGGGGCGCGCCGTTGCAACAGGGCAAAACGCAGCGCCAGCGGCGCTCGCTCGGCGGCCTCTTCAAAGCCCGCGGCATGCGTATGGGCGCTTTCGAAAAACTGCCGCAAGTGGCTGAAAAAAGTTTGCACATCGGTGTCCTGATGGACGAAGCCAACGAGACTCCCGTCAGTGCCCAGCACGAAGACATCGAGACGGTCGGTGCGCAGCAGGCCAAAAATCTGCAGCGTGCCTGATTCGTTTAGCGGGTAGATGCAGTGAAATGGCGCATCCGGGGCGCAGGCCTGATCAAATCTCACGCGCTTGAATCCGCTGACGGGTTCGCCCAGCACCTTGATCAGTGACGCCAGATTTTCGTGGGCCCGGTAGTGCGTGCCACTGTCTTCCAGCGTGAGGTCAAAAATCTTTTCGCCCAGCCGCACCGCGACCACGCTGCTAAGCGTGTCATTCACGCCCTCGCGCGCGGCGGTGAGTTCCTGCAGGAAGCGGGTCATGCGCTGCGCGATGAGCGGGCCGTAGTCGGGGTCGAAGCAGTACACGCGCGGCGCGGGGTCGATTTGTGGGCTGCTGGCGCCAAGCCGGTTGAGGTATTCGCAGGCGGCTTGTAGCGGGCTGGCGTCACCCTCGAAATGAAAGCTGAACAGCTCTTCCCAACTGGTCTCCAGCACCAGCCCGACGCTTTTCACCAGATTGACCCGACGTCCGCCAAACTGGAACGCGTCGGTCCGGTTGCTGGCGATCACACCGCGGTCGGGGCCGGATGCCGATGGGGTATCGCCGCTGAAATTCACAAAGAAGCTGGCGCTCAAGACCCGCGGCGGCAGACTCAGCGCCTGGCTGTCACCAGTACTGACGCTGCGTTCCGGATAGCGTTGTTCCAGGGTTTCCAGCAGACGACGGAGGGTGCTGGCCGGCTGCCGTCGGCCGCCCACGAAGCAATGCCAGATGGTCTGCGGGCTGTTCAGTCGGTTGAAGAAGCACCAGGACAGGACTTCAAGCTGGGAGGGCGCTCGATAGAGCGGGGTCTTGCCGTTCAGGTCGTCCGGCGTCACGCCTCCCTTGTACAGCACCCACTGGGTGCCGGCTTTTTCAAACGTCAGCTGGTGCAGCGAGAGTTCGGGCTCCTCGGGCGCTGCGCACAGGCCGCGCGTGAGCAGTTCCAGCTTGTTTGGCTTGCGGTCGAAGGCCGCGTAGAGCTTGCGGCCGAGCACCCCGAGGTCGGCTTCGGTGATGCGGTTGTCGCCGTGCAGGCGCGCGAAATCAGACAGTGCGGAATAACTTTTCTGCAGCGCCTTGACCAGATCGCGACGCTCTTCCTGCGCGTTCTCCAGCCGCCATTGCGGACGCTGATCGAGATGCAGGATTTCAAATTTACCCCAACCCCATTCGTCGACCAGCTGCTGCACCAGGCTTCGGCGCCAGACCGGCGAGCGGGCATCGGCCGGGGCGCTCAGGGCTTCGGCCGCTTTGAGATAGAGCGCGCGACGCAGCACGCGCAGCCGCACCTCGTCGTCGCTCTGTCGGAGGTAGTCTTCCACCCGCCGGTAAAGCGCGACGTAGGGGTCGAGCTGGTCTAGCGTGACGTCGTTCTGCATCAGCGCGCGCTTGTAGCGATGGCTGAGCAGCTGCGCGGTATCGGGGAAGTTGGCGGCGTAGGCTTCCATTAACAGCAGCTTCAGCACTGATTTGAACGGCGACTCGATGCTCTTGTAGAGCTGCCACACCGTAGCGCCGAAAAACTCGCCCGCAGGGATTTCCTCAAGGCCGCCAAAATCGACAAAGCGCTGCGCCTGCAGCTTGCGGCTGTGGAGGGCCTCGGCGACGTAGTCGCTGTAGCGATGGTCTTGATTTGGTGGCACCGCCCACCACATGGGCATCAGCCCGGCGAGCAAAATACTGGACCGGTAGAACTCGTCGAGCAGCAGATAATGCTGCGAACTGCCGCTGCTTTCGGCCGACATTTCTAGCGTCGCGCCGCGCCGGAAGGTCTCGGCATCGAATACAAAGAAATGCACTTCCAGCCCCAGCTGGGCGGCGAAGTGCTCAATTCTGCTGGCCTTCTCCTGAAGCTGCTGAACCGCTTCAGGCGTGAGGCCGGGGTCGTGTACCAGCCACAGGTCAAAGTCGCTCTCCCGGGTGTGGGCGATGGTGCCCGGACTGCCCATCAGGTAGAGCCCCAGCACGGCGAAGCTGCGAAACATGCGCTGCTCGTAGGCGAAGTTGCGGGCGAGCTGGCGGGTTGCGGCCAGCGTGCCGCGGTCGGGGCTGTAGTCGCTGACGCCGCAGGGCGCATCGAGTCCCGCATAACCCGGCAGCAAGGGATGATTGACGTGAAACAGCAGCGGCAAGCTGCGGATCAGGGCTTCCTGCCGCGGGCCCAGACACGCCAGCACCCGCTGCAGGCGGTCGCGATTGACCAGCTCGAAGCGGGCGGTGGGCGACTGCTCGCCCTCGTCGCTCATGCGGCTGTTGGTGGTGTCCGGAGTCGAAGCCAAAAGGGATGTACTCGAGCAATCTGCCGTGCTGGGTTGATGTGAGGCCTGGCGGAGTCTGCCCGCGCGAGCGGCGCGGCCACTCTGGCGCTAGCGGCCGCAGGGCGGGATGGCTTCAGTGCCGGCCTCAGACTGCGGTGCGCGCCGCGCAACTGGCGCCGGGTTTCGTTGAGTAGCGCGCGACCTTCCCGGATAATGCACTGCAACGCCGCGCCCGCAGTCCCGGCACTAGCCGAGCCGGTGCGCTGTTGAAGCCCCGCCGGTTGCGCAGCGTTCAGGGGCCACGCGCCCACGCTGCCCGTAAGGCGCACAATCCCGACAGGCCCTCCGCTGAGGAGGTCCTGCCCCTACTCATCCACGGAGGAATGCCACCCGTGTTCGCAAAAGACATGTGCATTCAGGCCTTTGATCCTGAACTCGCCGCCGCCCTGGCCAACGAAAGCCAGCGGCAAGAAGACCACATCGAACTCATCGCGTCTGAAAACCACGCCAGCCCGCGCGTGCTCGAAGCCCAAGGTTCGGTGCTGACCAACAAATACGCCGAGGGTTATCCCGGCAAGCGCTACTACGGCGGTTGCGAATACGTCGATGTGGTCGAGCAACTCGCCATCGACCGCGCCAAGACCCTGTTTGGCGCCGCCTATGCCAACGTCCAGCCGCACTCCGGCTCGCAGGCCAACGGCGCCGTTTATTTGGCCATGCTGAACGCAGGTGACTGTGTGCTCGGCATGAGTCTCGCCCATGGCGGCCATCTGACGCATGGCGCGGCAGTGAATTTCTCGGGGCGGACCTACCGCGCCGTGCAGTACGGTCTGGATCCGGTGACCGGCCTTATCGACTACAGCGAGGTGGCGCGGCTGGCTCGCGAACACCGCCCACGGATGATCATGACCGGCTTCTCGGCCTACTCGCGGATCATCGACTGGGCCAAGTTCCGGGAAATCGCCGACGAGGTGGGTGCGTATCTGGTCTCGGACATGGCGCATGTGGCCGGTCTGGTGGCGGTGGGCCTGTACCCCAGCCCGGTGGCGCTGGCCGATATGACAACCTCCACTACCCACAAGACGCTGCGCGGCCCGCGCTCCGGGATCATCCTGGGCAAGGGCAATGAGGAACTGGAGAAGAAGGTCAATTCGGCCGTCTTCCCGGGCACGCAGGGCGGCCCGCTGATGCACGTCATTGCGGCCAAAGCGGTGGCGTTCAAGGAAGCCCTCGCGCCCGAGTTCCGGGCCTATCAGGAACAGGTCCTGCGCAACGCGCGTGCGATGGCCGAGACCTTCCTCTCCTGTGGCTACGACGTGGTGTCCGGCGGCACCGACAACCATCTCTTCCTGCTTGACCTGAGCGCCAAGGGGTACACGGGGAAAGCGGCTGACGCGGCGCTCGGTCAGGCGTTCATCACGGTCAACAAAAACGCCGTGCCCAACGACAAACAGTCGCCGTTCGTCACCAGTGGCATCCGCATCGGGACCCCGGCGGTGACCACCCGCGGCTTCCGCGAAGACGAGGTGCGCACCGTGGCCCGCTGGATGTGCGAAGTGATGGACCACATGGACGACCAGTCGGTCATCCTGCGGGTACGTGAACAGGTGCGCGAACTCTGTCGCCAGTTCCCGGTGTACGCGGGCCACGGAGCATAGCGGCCCGTGCATTGCCCTTTTTGCACCCACGACGACACCCGGGTCATCGATTCCCGCCTGCTGGGCGAGGGCGATCAGATCCGGCGCCGCCGTGAGTGCATGTCCTGCAAGGCGCGGTTTACGACCTACGAAACCGCCGAGCTCAATTTGCCCAGGGTGATCAAAAGCGACGGCCGGCGCGAGACTTTCAGCGATGAAAAACTCCGGCGCGGGATCGTCAAGGCGCTCGAAAAGCGGCCGGTGCCCATGGAACGGGTAGAGGCCGCGCTGGACCGCATCCGGCGCCGCGTGCGCGAAAGCGGCGACCGCGAAATCGAATCCCGCCGGGTCGGCGAACTCGTGATGGAGGCGCTCCGCGGACTCGACCAGGTGGCCTACGTCCGCTTTGCGTCGGTCTATCGCAGCTTCGAGGACGTGAAGGCGTTTCTCGAAGAAATCGAGCGGTTGGAAAACGATTTGCCGCCCGGTCTGCGCGAACAGCAGCTGGCGCTGATTCCCGCCGAACGTCCGGACAAGACGCCGGACCGCAGCTGACGCCGCCCGCGCGCATGAGCGTCACGCTGCCAGAAGACGCCGCCTTTATGCGGCGCGCGCTGCAACTGGCGGCCGAGGGCCTGTATTCCACTACACCGAATCCTCGGGTGGGCTGCGTGCTGGTGCGCGACGGCCAGATTGTGGGCGAGGGCTTTCATCATCACGCCGGCGGTCCGCACGCCGAACGCGTCGCGTTGGCCGCTGCCGCCGGTGCGGCTCGCGGTGCGACCGCCTACGTCACGCTGGAGCCCTGTTGCCATCACGGCCGCACGCCACCCTGTACCGACGGGCTCATCGAGGCCGGCGTGGCGCGCGTGGTCTATGCCGATGGCGACAGCAATCCTCGGGTGGCTGGCGGTGGTGTGCGCCAACTCGAAGCTGCCGGCATTGCGGTTACCGGCGGGGTAATGGCCGATGAGGCGCGCCGTTTGAACCGCGGGTTTCACCACCGTCACGCCCACGGTCGACCCTTCGTCACGTTAAAGCTGGGCATGAGTCTCGACGGCAAGGTCGCGCTCGCCAACGGCGTCAGCCAGTGGATTACCGGCCCAGCTGCGCGCGCCGACGTGCAGCGCTGGCGTGCGCAGAGTTGCGCCATCCTGACCGGCATCGGCACGGTGCTGGCCGACGATCCGCGGCTCACCGTGCGCGATGAGCGGTTTGATCTGGGCGGCCGGCAGCCGCTGCGCGTGATCATGGATCGCCAGCTGCGCCTGTCGCCGCACGCGCGAGTGCTGCAGGAAGCCGGCCGTTGTGTGGTCTTTACCCGGCAGGTCGAAGGCGCGGCGGCAGCGGCGCTACGGGACGCTGGCGCTGAGCTTGCGACCCTGGTCGATGTGAGCGCTGAGGATGAAATCCTGCACGTGCTCTCCCATCTTGGCGCGCGCGAAATCAACAACCTGCTGGTCGAGGCCGGTCCGGGACTCGCGGGCGCGCTGGTCGCGGCCGGGGTGGTCGATGAGCTGGTGCTGTATCTCGCGCCGATGCTGCTGGGCGGTGCTGCGCAGAGCGCCTTTGCCCTGCCGGAACTTAAGGCCCTGCACGAGGCGAGTCGCTGGCGAATCGTCGAAACGCAGCCCATCGGCGAGGACCTGCGCCTCGTCGCCGAGGCTGCGCTTGGCTTGACGCTGCCCGGCTCATAATCGATATTGCCCGGATGTTTACCGGAATCATTCAGACCCTAGGGCGCATCGAGTCCTTGGTGCAGCAGGGCGACGCCGTACGCCTCACGATCGTCGCGCCCGACCTCGACACCAGCGACGTCGCCTTGGGCGATAGCATCGCGGTGTCCGGGCCCTGCCTGACGGCCGTTGCGTTGGGGCCCGATCGCTTCGAAGCCGACGTCTCTCCAGAAACCCTCGCCCGCACCAGTCTAGGCGGCAAACGCCCGGGCGATCAGGTCAATCTTGAAAAGGCCCTGCGGCTGTCGGACCGACTCGGCGGGCATCTGGTGAGCGGCCACGTGGACGGCGTTGGGGAAGTGCGCGAGCGCACCGCGCTCGAGCAATACGTAAAGTTTCGCATCGCGGCGCCGGCCGAGCTGGCCCGCTATATCGCCATGAAAGGTTCGATTGCCGTTGAAGGCGTCAGCCTGACGGTCAATGCCGTCGACGGCGTGGAATTCGAACTGATGATCATCCCGCACACGCTGGAGCGTACTACGCTCGGCGCGCTGCAAGCGGGAAGCCGGGTCAATCTCGAAATTGATCTGGTGGCCCGCTATCTCGAGCGCCTGCACGGTCAGGACGCCCCTGCGGCACAGACGGGGGGCGCCTACGCGCCGCCAGCAGGACCGCTCGCCTCCTGAGCCGGGACCCTCCCGCGCTTTTTCTCCAACCCGGTACGCAATCGGCACTAAGCCTGGAACAGCGATGAATCTCAACTCCATCGAGGAAATCATCGAAGACATTCGCCTCGGGCGCATGGTCATCATCATGGACGACGAAGACCGCGAGAATGAAGGCGACTTCCTTCTGGCGGCCAGCCACTGCACCGCAGAGCACGTGAACTTCATGGCCCGTTACGGGCGCGGACTGATCTGCCTCACGCTCAGCGAGGCGCGTTGTCAGCAGCTGAACCTGCCGCTGATGGTGCAGGACACCCGCTACACCCACCGCACGAACTTCACGATGTCGATCGAAGCAGCCGAAGGCGTCACGACCGGCATTTCGGCGGCCGATCGCGCGCGGACCATCCAGGTGGCGGTGGCGCCCGGCGCCAAACCCTCTGACATCGTGCAGCCGGGGCATATTTTTCCGTTGAAGGCGCAGAACGGCGGCGTGCTGGTGCGCGCCGGGCATACCGAGGCGGGTTGCGATCTGGCGCAGATCGCGGGACTCGAAGCGGCGGCCGTGATCGTCGAGATTCTGAACGACGACGGCACCATGGCCAGGCGTCCGGATCTGGAAAAGATCGCGGCCCAGCACCAGCTCAAAATTGGCACCATCGCCGACCTCATCCGCTTCCGGATTGAGAACGAGAAAACCGTGGAGCGCGCCGCCGAGGCGGTGCTGCCGACGGAGTTCGGCGAGTTCCATCTCACCGTTTACCGCGACCGGATGCACGGCGACCTGCACCTCGCGATGGCCCGGGGCAACATCCAGCCCGAGCGCCCGACGCTGGTTCGCGTACACATCTATAACCCGTTTGAGGACCTCACCGCGAGCATCCGCCCCGACGCCGGCTGGCCGCTGCGCGATGCCTTGCGCCGCGTGGCAGAGGCCAATGAGGGCGTGGTGGTGGTGTTGAGCAATCAGGTGGGCAACGAAGAACTCATTCGTCAGGTCATGCACTACGCCAAGGGCAATGTTGAGGTGACCGACGCGCTGTCCGGCAAGTCCCAGAAGAGCCTGCCCGATTGGCGGCAGAGTGGTCTGGGCGCGCAGATCCTTGCCGACCAGGGCGTGCGCAAAATGCGGGTGATGAGCAATCCCCGCCGTTACCACGCGCTGTCGGGCTTCGGGCTCGAAGTCGTCGAATACGTCAGCTGAAAGAGGGGACTGCTATGAGCGGCATCACTGTGGTTGAAGGCGCTGTGAACCCCGAGTCGGGCGTGCGCATTGGCATCATCGCCGGACGTTTCAACAGCTTTATCGTCGAGCCGCTGGAGCGGGGCTGCGTCGAGACGCTGCGCCGGCACGGCCTGCCTGAGTCGGCGATCACCATCGTGCGCGTGCCGGGTGCCTACGAAATGCCGGTGGTGGCGAAGAAAATGGCCGCAAGCGGCAAGTTCGACGCGGTGATTGCGCTGGGAGCCGTCATTCGCGGCGCCACCGCGCACTTCGAGTACGTGGCCGGCTCCTGCGCCAGTGGGCTTGCCGGGGTGGCGATCGAGACCGGCGTGCCGGTCATTTTTGGCGTGCTCACCGTCGACACCATTGAGCAGGCGATCGATCGCGCGGGCGCCAAGTCGGGCAACAAGGGCGCCGAGGCGGCCGTGACCGCAATCGAAATGGTTTCGTTGCTGCGATCCTTGTGAGCAGCCCCTGCGCGATGAACGAGGCCTGAGCCGGTGGCCTCTCCCAGTTTTGCCCGGGTCAGGGCACGGCGTTGCGCGGTGCAGGCGCTGTATCAATGGCATTTGTCCGGCGAGGCGCCGGAAACCATCGTCGCCGAGTTTCTTCGCGACCGTGAAGTTGAAAGCGCCGACCTTGAATACTTCTCGACCCTGACGCGCGAGATTGTGCGCTTTGAGCCGGCGTTGCGCGCCGAGCTCGAGACCGCAATCGATCGGCCATGGGAACGCATCGGCCCAGTCGAACGCAGTGTGCTGTTGCTCGGGGTGTACGAGCTGCTGCACAGCCCGCACATTCCCTGGCGGGTGGTGGTGAACGAAGGCATCGAGCTGTGCAAGATGTTCGGTGCCGATGAAGCCCATCGCTACGTCAATGGCGTGCTCGATAAGCTGGCGCGCCGCATCCGCAAAATCGAAGTTGAAGGCATGACCGGACGCTGAGCCCGGCCGATGACCGAATTCGAGCTGATCGAACGCGTATTTCGTCCGCTGGACGGCGGGCGTGATGACGTGGCGATCGGCATCGGTGACGATGCCGCCGTCTTGCTGCTTCCTTCTGGTCACGAACTTGTTGCCTGCGTCGATACGCTGGTGGCAGGCGTCCACTTTCCGCTCGACTGCAGCCCGTTCGACATCGGCTGGCGCGCAGGCGCGACCAATCTCAGCGACCTCGCGGCGATGGGGGCCGAGCCGCGCTGGGCAACGCTGGCGTTGACCTTGCCGCAGGCCGATCCGGAGTGGTTAAGCGCGTTTGCCGAAGGACTGGCGGCGGTCTTGCGCCCCCGGCAGGTCGCGCTGGTTGGTGGCGATACCACGCGCGGGCCTTTGACGGTTTCCTTGCAAGCGATGGGCAGCGTGCCGGCCGGGCTGGCGCTACAGCGCGGTGGCGCCCGGGCGGGCGATCTGGTGTACGTCTCGGGCACGCTGGGGGATGCGGCCGCCGGCCTGCAGCTACTGGCGGATCCCGCGCCTGCTGGTAGTCCGCAGGCCTTCCTGCGCCAGCGCTTCCTGCAGCCCACGCCCCGTCTCGCGCTGGGGCGGGCCCTGCGCGGGTTAGCAAGCAGCTGCATTGATGTCTCCGACGGCCTGCTCGCCGATGCCGGCCATCTGGCGTCGGCCAGCGAGGTGCAACTCTGCCTGCGCGCAGCGGTGTTGCCGCAGTCGGCCGGCCTGCTGGCCTGTTTCGATGCCGCCACCGCGCTGCGTCTCGCCGCCACCGGCGGCGATGACTACGAACTGTGTTTCACGCTGTCGCCTGCCCAAAGCGCCAAGCTGTCGGTGCTGGCACGCGAACTGGATTGCGCGCTGACCTGCATCGGTGTTGTGCGCGAAGGGAGCGGGCTGCAGTTGCTGGCCGAGGACGGGACGGCCCTCGCGTTTGATCGCAGCGGCTATCGGCATTTCTGAGCGCGAGAGCGGACAGCGGCTAGCGACCGTTTTGGGTTAGGCTTGCGGCCATCGTTAACACCCTCTGGTCCGCCGCCTCAAGCTCAGGAGGATTCATCATGTTGCGAGTTCCCGCCATCTGCCGCGCCATCGTCCTGCTTGGACTCTGGGGCGCGGCGCTCACCGCGGCCGCAGCGAGCCAGTCGCCGGTCGATGTCTGGCAAACCTTCCTCAAGCCCAAATATTTTGCCGCGACCCCGATCATCGAAGACCGCACGGTCATCGAACTCAGCACGCCTTATCGCGCCGAGGATGCCGCCTTCACGCCGGTGACCATCAAGGCGCAGTTTCCGCAGAGCGCGGCGCGCTATATCCAAAAGATTTACGTCATCGTCGATAACAATCCCGAGCCGCTCGCCGGTGTGTTTACCCTGACGCCCGAGATGGGACGCGCGGATCTCGCGCTACGCCTGCGCATTAATGAATACACCAACGTGCGCGCGCTGGCGGTGCTCAACACGGGTGAAACGCATATGGCGTTGAACTACGTGAAAGCGCAGGGCGGCTGCTCGGCCCCGCTAGGGTCGGACTTCAAGGCGGCGCTGGGGCGCATGGGCAGCATGAACTTTCGCACGCTGGGGGAGGTGAATGCCGACCACACCCTGGTCGGCCAGCTGATGCTCAGCCATCCCAACGTGACCGGCATGCAGAAAGATCAGAAGACCCAGCTCATTCGCCCTGCGCACTACGTCAAGTCGCTGAAGATTTATCTGGATGAGCGCCTGATTATGGAGGCGGAAACAGGGATTGCGATCAGCGAAGACCCGAGCTTCCGCTTCTTTTTCAAACCCTCGACGACGGGTGAACTGAAAGCCGACGTCGTCGACTCCAAGGGTCAGGCCTGGTCGCATAAATTCAAGGTTGGCAGTTGAGGCGCCCTAACGGGCAGCCAACAGCGCTCAAGGAGTTCACCGGTGTCTGAAAGTTTTCGCGCGCGTTTGCGCAAAGGGGAATCGCTGGTCGGCACGATCGTGGCGATCGAGTCGCCCGAGGTGGTCGAAGTATTGGCAGCGTCCGGCTTCGACTGGTTGTTTATCGACGCCGAGCATTCCCCGCTGTCGCCCGCCGGCGTGCAACGGATGTTGATTGCCGCGGGCGCCGTGCCTTGCGCGGTCCGTGTGCCCTGCAATGACGAAGCCTTCATCAAGCAGGCGCTGGATGCTGGCGCGGCGGGCATTATCGTGCCGCAGGTCAACACGCCCGAGGCGGCGGCGCTGGCGGTTCATCGCGCGAAATATCCGCCGGCCGGTTTGCGCGGCGTGGGCCCGTCGCGGGCGCTTGGGTACGGCTACGGCATTGCCGATTATGTGGCCAGGGCCAACGAAGATACGGCGGTGATCGTGCAGGCCGAACACATCGACGCCGTGGCAGCGATTGATGACATCGTGGCGGTGCCCGGCGTCGATGCCATTTTTATCGGGCCGTTTGATCTCTCGCTCAGCATGAATCTGCCGGGGCAGGTCGACCATCCGGCGGTCGTCGCCGCGATCGAACGGGTGCGTGAAGCGACTTTGCGTGCCGGTTTGCCGCTGGGCTATTTCGGTGTTGGCCCGGAGTCGGTTCGGCACTGGATGGCGCGCGGCTTCAGCCTGCTCGCCTGCGGTGTGGATCTGATGATGCTCGGCGCGCGGGCTCGCGAGGTCGCGGCCAGCTTGCGGGGCTGACCGTTGTCATACCGCTTTGCAGCATTTATGCTCGAGCCATGATGGAGATCAATTGGCGCGAGTACGTTAAGGGAACGGCCTGCGACGAACTGGTCGCGGGCGGTGGCCGGGCGCGACCTGGCGCTGGTTCCTTGCTCAAGCATTTGCGGGAACTGGGCGGTGAAGAACTGCTCCACCGCAAGAAGGCCGCCGAGCAGGCCATACGCGCCATGGGCATCACCTTCACCGTCTACAGCGAAGGCGCCAATCTCGATCGCCAATGGCCCTACGACATCATCCCGCGCATCCTGCGGGCGACCGAATGGGCCCGGATCGAAACGGGTCTGCGCCAGCGACTCGCGGCGCTCAATCACTTCATCGACGACGTCTATAACGAACAGCGCATTTTTCGCGACGGCGTGGTGCCGCGCGATGTCGTGATGGATGCCGGCAACTTCCGCGAGCAATGCGCGGGCATGCGGCCCTTGCACGGCGTGTGGGCGCATATCTGCGGCAGCGATCTGGTGCGCGACAAGGACGGCAAGGTCTACGTGCTGGAAGACAACCTGCGGGTGCCGTCCGGCGTGTCCTACATGCTGGAGAACCGGCGCATCACCAAGCGGGTGTTTCCGGAACTCTTTGAGGCCTGCAAGATCGGGCCGATCGATGAATACCCCGCGCAGTTGTTCGACACCCTGGCCTCACTCTCGCCGCGCGCGCAGGACGACCCGGAAATCGTGGTGCTGACGCCCGGCATCTTTAACTCAGCCTATTTCGAGCACGCTTTTCTGGCCCAGCAGATGGGCGCAGAACTGGTGGAAGGCGGCGACCTCGTCATCGGGGCGGACGACTGCGTGTACATGCGGACCATTCGCGGGCTGGCGCGGGTCGACGTCATCTATCGCCGGATTGACGATGCATTCCTCGACCCCGAAGCCTTCCGCCCGGACTCCATGTTGGGGGTGGCGGGACTGATGCGGGCCTGGCGTAAAGGGCGCGTCGCGATTGCCAACGCGCCGGGTACGGGTGTGGCCGACGACAAGGTCGTCTACGCCTACGTGCCGGCGATGATCAAATACTATCTGGGTGAGGATGCCATCCTGCCCAATGTGCCGACCTACCTCTGCTTCGACCCCAAGCAGCGCCAGCACGTGCTGGCCAATCTCGACAAGCTGGTGGTGAAGCCGGCCAACGAGTCCGGCGGTTACGGGATCATGATTGGGCCGGCGGCGAGTCGCGCCACGCGGGACCAATTTGCGAAGCTGATTCAGGCCAATCCGCGCAATTACGTCGCGCAGCCGACGCTCTCGCTGTCGACCACGCCTACCATCCTGGGGCGCGAACTTGCCCCCTGCCACATCGACCTGCGGCCGTTCAGCCTGCAGGGCGCGCGGCACTATACGACTGCCGGCGGCCTGACCCGGGTCGCCATGCGACGCGGCTCGCTGGTGGTCAACTCCTCGCAAGGCGGGGGCAGCAAGGACACCTGGATCGTGGCGGACTGACCCATGCTTTCACGCGTCGCCGAACGTCTTTACTGGCTGGGCCGCTACATCGAGCGAGCGGAGAACACCGCGCGCCTCGTGATGGTCAACAACAACCTGCTGCTCGATCTGCCCAGCTCGGCCGGCGTGCTGTGGGAATCGCTGCTCGAACTGCTGGCCGCTGCAGAGAGTTTCCGCGAGCGTCACAGCAGCGTCTCGGAACGTCAGGTCATTCGCTGGGTGATGGCTGACGAGCACAACGCGGGTTCGTTGGTGTCGTCGCTGCGCGCAGCGCGTGAGAACGCCCGCACCGTGCGCGAGGTCATTCCGTCAGAGTCCTGGGAACTGATTAACGACCTCTACTGGTCGGCGCAGGACACCGCTGAAAGCGGCATTGCCCGCAAGAGCCGGCAGGCCTATCTCGACGGCATCGTGCTCAAGAGCCAGCAGTTCGCCGGCATGCTCCACAACACCATGAGCCACCGGGAACCCTTCCAGTTCCTGATGCTCGGGGCGACGTTGGAGCGGGCAGACATGACCTCCCGCATCGTCGACGTGGGCGCCGGCCTCGCGCGGCGCGCGCTGGGCAGCAACGCGGTCGCAGCGCACGAGAACATTCTGTGGATGAACGTGCTGCTCTCGCTCAGCGCCTATCAGATGTACCGACAGCAGGTGCGTGAGCGCGTGAACGGCCCGGACGTGGTGCGCTTCCTGCTCCACGACAACAGCTTCCCGCATGCGATCAGCTGGTGCGTCGACGAACTGGAGCACGCGCTGGGCAAATTGCCGCACAACCGGCTGGCCCTGCAGGCTAACCGCCGCGTACTGCAGCATCTGGTGCGCGCTAACCCGGAGGTTTTGCTGGGCAGCGGTCTGCACGAGTTCATCGACGAGCTACAGGTCGAACTGGGCAACCTGCACGAGAAAGTCGTCAATACCTGGTTCGCCTTGCGCGACTAGGCGCTTCCTTGGTCAGCGCGCCCAGTCGATTTCCGGCAGGGTGGTGAAGGCCTCTATCAACTTCTGGTTCCAGCCTTTGGCCAGCGCTCGCAGGTAGGCGTCGTCGTCGCCAAATTTGAGGTAGCGTCCGGCGGTCAGGGTGTCGGTTTCATAGACCCGGAGTTCGATCGGCGGGCCAACGCTCAGGTTACTGCGCAGGGTGGAATCCATCGACACGATCGCGCACTTGGCGGCGTCATCAATGCTGGTCCCGGCGGTGATGACCCGGTCGAGAATCGGCTTGCCGTATTTGCTCTCGCCGATTTGCAGGAAGGGATGATCCCGCGAGGTCGTGATGTGATTGCCTTCGGGGTAAATCAGGAAAATGCCGGCAGGCTCGCCGCGCAGTTGGCCACCGAGAATGAAGGTCACCTTGGGATCGAAGCTGCTCAGCCCGCCTTCACGAAACTTGGCCTGCCGTTTCACGCTGACTTCGCCGATGTAGTCGGCTGCCTCGGCCAGCGAATTCACCGACAGCAGGTTGGGGTCGGCCTGCTGGCGAATGTCGTGCTCCAGTTCGTGCACCACGGCTTGCGTGGTGGCCAGATTGCCGGCCGACAACAGCACAAAAAGACGCTCACCGTCGCGGCCGAACACATGCATCTTGCTGTAGGTGCTGACCTGATCGATGCCCGCATTGGTGCGGGAGTCCGAACAGAACACCAGCCCCTTATCGAGCGCGATCCCAATGCAATAGGTCATGGGGAATCAGCCGGGCTTGGCGTCCAGACGGGTTTTGCGCAGCACCCCGCCGGCGGCGGCGTGCGGCGTGCGCAGCAGGCTGTCGGCGGCTTTTTCAAGCTCGCGGGCTTCATCTGCCAGTCGCGCTGCCGCGCGCATCATTTCGTGGCCGGCTGCAACCATGGTGACGTAGCGCGCCGGGTCTTGTTCCTTGAAGCAGCCGTCCGCCGTCACGGCAGACACGGTCTCCGCCAGACTCAGCGCTGCATAGGCCTTGGCGGCCGCATACGGGTTGCCGAAGCCGCCGGCAGTGACCGCCTTGTCGGCGGTGACGGTCAGGGTCGGATAGCTGGGCGGGGTGCCGGCGCGAAGGGCGTCGATCAGCCCGTCGAGCGTGGTCTGCACCAGTCGCAGCACGCCGCTCGCCGCCAGCACCTTGATCACGTCGGCGTTGAAGAGGCTCATTTCGGTCGGGTCGAGAAATTCGCGTCGCGCGCCAATCATGGAATCCGCCGGGAAAATCATGAAGCCCTGTCCTTCGGGAACGTTCATGACCTGTTTGCCCTCTTCGTTTTTCTTGAAGAAGGCTTTTTTCGACGGGCCGTCAGACAGCACGACCAGCGGAATCCCGGCGGCGGCGATGGCTTTGCGGGCAGCCGCAGGGCCCGGCAGGGCGGCGTTGGGGCTAACCAGAATGACCAACTGCGGTTGCCACGCCAGCAGCCCTTCGGTCGGACCCTGACAGGATTGCGGATCGAGCTTGGCGCCGCAGGTCCAGGCGCGGGTGTCGATGTCTTCGCGGTCCGCGCGCTCATCGAGCAGCAGGTCGAGCAGCGGCGCTGCGCCGATGCAGCCCAGTTTGAGCACGCCGAGTTTGAATGCGCCGTGGGACATAGCGGAATCTCCGGTTTAAGGGGGGCGCGAGCGATTTTGCAGCGCGCCAAGGTAGCCGCTTTATCGCAATCGACCGCCTTGGCGTCAAGCCTCGCGGCCGGGCAGCAGACGCTCCACCTGTACGCTGACGCGCAACTGCTGCGGACCGCGCGCGAGGATCACGCCGCGTAGCGGCGTCACGTCACCAAAGTCGCGTCCCCAGGCCAGCGTGATGAACTCGTCGTCGGCCAACTTGCCGTTGGTCGGATCACAGCCGACCCAGCCACAGCCGGGCACGAATACCGCGACCCAGGCGTGTGAGGCGCCTGCCCCTTGATTGGCACCGGCCTCACCCAGCGGTGCTACATAGCCGCTCATGTAACAGGCCGCGAGGCCCAGCCCCCGCAGCCCGCTCAGCATGAAGTGGGTGAAGTCCTGACACACGCCCCGGCCGCTGCGGAGCAGGTCGTCCACCGAGGCCGAGACCGAAGTGGCCTGCGGGTCGTAGATAAAACTTTGCTGGATTCGTCGGCTCAGGTGCAGCAGGCCCTCAATCACCGGGCGGCCCGGACGCAGGGATTCGCGCGCAAAGGCGGTGGCTTCTGGCAGCAGGGGCACGCAGGGTGAGGCCAGGGTGAACTGCTGGACCTCGAGCGTGGCGTTTGCCGACGCGGGTCGCGCTTGCGACCAGTCCAGCCGGCTCGACCATTCAGCCGCCCGCGGCTGCACGCTGAGTTCAGATTCCGCGACCACCACCAGCCGCTGGTGCGCCGCGCCCATCGCAAAGCGCACGATGGGGTTGCCGAAATAGTCGAAGTCTTCGGCGTACTCCACAGGATTTGGGTCAATCGCCAGCCGATGGTGCGCGACGCGCTGCCAGGGCGTCGTCCGCGGTGAGAGGTGGGCCAGATGCCGCGCGCTCGCGATAGCCTCCGAATACTGATACTCGGTGACGTGCACCACCCGATAGCGGACCGACGCACTCATCGGGCGACCAGGGCCTGGGCGCTGCTATTGAGATGGTTGAAGACATCCTGAGTCAGAGTGTCGCTGAACTGGCAAGCGTATTGATGCAGCTTGCGCAGTTGCGGGGCGAGGGCCGAGGAGAGCCCGGGCGCCAGCGCCAGCGCCTCTGTTTCGTCGATGAGCGTGCTCCAGGGCGCCGCGTAGTCGGCGTTCAGCAGGTGCGCGGTCTTGCGAAGATAGTCGCGAATCCCCCGCAGCTGGAACATCAGGGCGCGCGGGTTTTCCTCGTCATACAGCAGCAATTCGAGCACCGAGGGCCACGCCGGCTGGCTGGTGTAGCGCGCGCGGTAGGTGACGCTGGAGTCCGCCAGTTCCAACAACCAGCCCAGGCTTTCGCCCGGCTTGTCCAACGCCAGCATCAGCCAGGTCGCGCTGGTCGACAGCCGTTCGAGGCGCCGGCCGATTGAGAGAAAGCGCCAGCCCGAGTCGCGGGTCATGCCGTCCAGCGCGAAGCCGGACAGCGACATCAGCGCGGAGACCGCGCGGTCGATCCAGAGCAGGGTTTCGGTCAGCGAAACGCGTCGACCCAGCACCGGGTCCTGCACCAGTCGATTGACCGCCTGCCAGTTATCGAGCGACATGCGCTCGCGCAGGCTGAAGGCCACCTGATTGAGCTGCCGGAGCTGGCTGGGCAAGCCAAACGCATCGGTATCCTGGGTGGCCGCATCAGACCAGGCGAGTGCTGGCTGCTCGCGGTCGATCGGCAGCCCCATGGCCGCGGCCACGCGGGCCACTGCGGCCTCGGTCGCTTCGCTATCGATCGCCGCATTCAGGCCAATGCGGAGCAGGCGCGCCAACTGGTCGCAACGCTCGGCGTAGCGTCCGTACCAGAAGAGGTTCTCCACCACGCGCGAAGCGATGATCACCTGCCGCCGCACCTGTGGCGTGGCCGTGATGCGGGGCGTGGCGGGCAGGGGCGCGGCCACGGTGGCCGCTGCCGGGCGCGATAGCACCCAGGTGTCCTTGGCGCTGCCACCGCGCTGCATCGACACCACGTAGGGGTCTGCTTCGGCAGCCACCCGCGTCAGGCCGCCGGGCATCCCCTGATAGCCCTGCGGGGTGGCGACCGCGAACACGCGCAGGCCGATCGGGCGCGTGCCGAGCACATCCGGTCGTCGGGGTGTCAGGGTGGGCGCCGGTGACACACGGACCAGTTCCTGCGCGACGTAGCGCCCCGGATCGGCGCGAACCTGCTCGGCAAAAGCGGCGCGTTCCGTGCGCGACAGTTCCGGACCAAACACGGGCTCGAAGCCGCGCACGGGGTCGGTTGGCTTGAACACCAGTTCGTCGATACGGGCGAGCGCGGAGGCTTGCGCAGCGGGTTCGCCACACCACCAGGTGGCGATCGACGGCAACCGCAGTTCCTCGCCCCGCAGGCGCTGGCAGAGTGCCGGGAGATAGCCGAGCAGGGCGCCAGACTCGAGCACGCCCGACCCCAGCGCATTGGCAACCAGCACCGTGCCGCGTCGCGCGCATTCCATCAGTCCGGGCACGCCGAGCGCGGAATCTGCCCGCAGTTCCAGCGGATCGCAGAAGCTGTCGTCCTGTCGTCGCAGCACCGTGTGGACGCGCTGCAGGCCTTCGATGGTTTTGAGCCACAGGCAGCCGTCCCGCACCACCAGATCGCCGCCCTCGACCAGGGGGAACCCCATGTAGCGGGCGAGAAAGCCGTGTTCGAAATAGGTTTCGTTGTACGGACCTGGCGTCAGGACCACGGCCAGCGGTTGGCCGTCGCCGGCCGGGGCATAGTGCAGCAGTGATTCGCGCAGGGTGTTGAAGTGCTGACTGATTCGCGCAACGTGCAGCTCGCGGAACAGTTCGGGAAACAGCCGCGCCACCAGCAGACGGTTTTCCAGCGCGTAACCGGCGCCCGACGGCGCCTGCGTCCGGTCGGCCAGTACCCACCAGCGACCGTCTGGTGAGCGGGCCAGATCCGCCGCGTAGCTATGCAGGAAGATGCCGCCCGGCGGGCGCGTGCCGCAGGCGGCGCGCAGAAAACCGCTGTGGCCAAGGATCAACCCCGGCGGCAGCTGACCTTCGTGCAGCAGCCGCGCGGCGCCGTACAAGTCGGCCAGCACGCTGTTCAAGAGCTCGGCGCGCTGCATGATCCCGGCCGCAATCCCGTCCCATTCGTCGGCCGGCAGGATGAGGGGCAGCACGTCGAGATCCCAGGGGCGGTCAAGGCCCTGCGGGTCGGCGTAGACGTTGTAGGTCACGCCGCTGTCGCGAATGGCGCGCTCGACCAGTTCGATACGGTCAGCCAGCGCCGTGCCGGTGGTGCCCTGCAGCTCGGCGTGAAAGCGGGCCCAGTGCGCGCGCGGCGTGCCGGGTTCGGCCAGCAGTTCGTCGTAACGCGCGGCGGTAGGTGCCGGATTGGCGAGAAGATCAGGCTGCATGGGCCAACACGCTGGGCGGGACAGGCCCGACTCTAGCCACGCGGACGACGCAGATCCAGCGTGAACGGATAGTAGGCGCTGCGCTGTACCGGCGCGGCGTCCACGCTGCCCGGGGTGTGTCCGCGCCGAAAGAAGCGGGCGAGGCGTCGCGCTTCTGCTTCAAACGCATTGACCGGAAAGCTGGTGTAGTTGCGACCGCCGGGATGTGCCACGTGGTACTGGCAGCCGCCCAGCGAGCGCGATTGCCAGGCGTCTACCAGATCGAAAGTCAGCGGCGCGTGCACGCCGATGGTCGGCTGCAGACACGACGGCGGCTGCCAGGCGCGATAGCGCACGCCGGCCACGAACTCGCCGTTGGTCCCCGTGGGGTGCAAGGGCAGGGCGTAGCCGTTGCAGGTCAGCACGTGTCGCTCGTCGACCAGCCCGCGCACTTTCACCTGAAGTCGCTCCAGCGAAGAATCCACATAGCGCGCCGTACCGCCGGGACCGCCTTCTTCGCCCATCACATGCCAGGGTTCGAGCGCGCTGCGCAGTTCGACCGCCACATCGCGCGCGGCGAAATCGCCGATGCGTGGGAAACGAAACTCCAGATGCGGCGCGAACCAGGCCGGATCGAAGCCATAACCGGCCTCGCGCAGTTCCTGCAGCACATCCTGCAAATCGGTTTCCACGAAGTGCGGCAGCATGAACCGGTCGTGTAGTTCGGTGCCCCAGCGCTTGAGCGTGCCGGGCCGGTAGGGCTGTGCCCAGAAGCGCGCCACCAGCGCGCGCATCAGCAGTTGCTGAGCGAGGCTCATCCGCGCATGCGGCGGCATTTCAAACGCACGGAGCTCGAGCAGGCCGAGGCGGCCAGTGACGCTTTCCGGCGCAAAAAGCTTGTCGATGCAGAACTCGGCACGATGCGTATTGCCGGTGACGTCGATCAGCAGATTGCGGAACAGGCGATCGACCAGCCACGGCGGCGGGGGATTGCCGCTAGCTTCCAGTCGCGCCATTTCGCGCAGGGCCACTTCGAGTTCGTAGACCGACTCATGGCGCGCCTCGTCCACCCGCGGCGCCTGACTGGTGGGCCCGATAAACAGCCCGCTGAAGAGATAGGACAGCGCCGGGTGGTTGTGCCAGTAGGCGAGCATGCTGGCCAACAGGTCGGGTCGCCGCAAAAAAGGCGAGTCCTTGGGCGTGGCACCACCCAGCACGAAATGATTCCCGCCGCCGGTGCCGGTATGCCGGCCGTCGAGCATGAACTTCTCGCTGCCGAGGCGCGTTTGATGGGCGGCTTCGTAGAGGAACTCGGTTTGTTCGACCAGCGCGTCCCAGGATTCGACCGGATGCACGTTGACTTCCAGCACCCCGGGGTCTGGCGTTACCCGCAGCAGGCGCAGCCGGGCGTCCCGCGGCGGCTCATAGCCTTCGATCACGACCGGCAGGTCCTGCGCTTCGGCGGTGGCTTCAATTACACCCAGCAGTTCCAGATAGTCTTCCAGACGTGCCAGTGGCGGCATGAAAAGATGCAGGCGGCCGTCGCGGGCTTCGGCGCAAAGCGCGGTGCGCACAAGGCCGGTGGCGGACTGGTGCAGCGTGGGCGCGAGGCCGTCGGCGGTGTTCAGGCCAGACGGCCGCTGCACCTGCGGCGCACGGCGTCCGCTAGCCTGTTCGCGGTAATCCCGCCACGCGGGCAGCGGTTGCTGCGGCAGGCTCGGGTCGCGCATGAATAAAGGATCGCGATCGCCGGGCGCGCTCCACGGGAGCGAATCCAGCGGTAGGCGCAATCCCAGCGGGGAATCGCCGGGGATGAGGTAGCAGCGCTCGTCGCGCAAGAACCACGAGCCGCTGCGCCAGCCGCCGGCATCGCGGGAGATCGGCAAGACATGGCCAACGACCCGCGCCAGCCCTTGATCAAAGATGCGCCGCAGCCGTGCCCGTTCGATGGGATCATCCAGTTCTGAATGCAGCGGGTCGACGTTGGACGGCAGTCGACGCTCGCGCCAGAGGTAGTACCAGACGTCCTCAAAGGCCGGGAAAACCTGCTCCGATGCCAGTCCCAGCCGGGCCGCCACTTCGCCGAGGAAGCGCGCGCCCTGCGCGCTGTGCGCGCCATGGTCTGCGCCTTCGGCGGCCAGCAGGCGGGGGTTCTGCCACATTGGCTGCTGGTCTGCGCGCCAGTACAAATTGAGCGACCAGCGCGGCAACTGCTCGCCCGGATACCACTTGCCCTTGCCGAGATGGACCAGCCCCTCGGGGGCGTAGCGCGCGCGGAGCTTGGCCAGCAGTTCGCCGCCCAGACCGCGCTTGCTCGGGCCCATGGCTTCCGTGTTCCACTCCGGCGCGTCCTGATCGGTCACCGAGACAAAAGTCGGTTCGCCGCCCTGCGTCAGACGCACGTCGCCCGCTTCTAGTGCCTGATCTACCGTTTGACCCAAGTTCTGCAGCGCCGCCCACTGCGCGGCGCTGTAAGGTTTGGTGACACGCGGCGCTTCATAGATGCGCTCGATTCGCATGCTGTGCGAGAACTCGACTTCGCATGCGTCGACGCTGCCGGAAATCGGCGCGGCCGACTGCGGGTCGGGCGAGCAGGCGAGCGGAATATGCCCTTCGCCGGCCAGCAGCCCGGAAGTCGGATCCAGTCCAATCCAGCCTGCGCCCGGCAAATACACTTCGCACCAGGCGTGAAGATCGGTGAAATCGGTCGCCGGCCCGCTTGGGCCTTCCAGCGGTTTGACGTCCGGGACCAGCTGCAGCAGGTAGCCAGACACAAAACGCGCGGCGAGCCCGAGGTGACGGCACATTTGCACCAACAGCCAGCTTGAATCCCGGCAGGAGCCAGCCGCGCGGGTTAGCGTTTCTTCCGGTGTCTGCACGCCGGGCTCAAGCCGGATCAAATAGCTGATTTCAGTTTGCAGGCGCTGATTTAACGCCACGATGAAATCGACCGTGGGGATAGGCGTGCGCTCGATGCTGTCGAGCAGGGCCTGCAAGCGCGGTCCGGCAGGCAGCGTAATGAGATATGGCGCGAGTTCCTTCAGGGCGGTCGCATCGTAGGCGAAGGGGAACTTTTCGGCGCTCGGCTCCAGAAAGAAATCGAAGGGATTGAGCACCGCCATTTCGCAGATCAGGTCCACCTCCACGCGCAACTCGCGGGTGCGTTCGGGAAAGACGACGCGCGCGAGGTAGTTGGCCTGCGGGTCCTGCTGCCAGTGAATGAAATGCGGTTCCGGGGCAATTTTCAGCGAGTAGCTGAGGATCCTCGTGCGGCAATGAGGCGCCGGGCGCAGGCGCAAAATCTGGGGCCCCAGATGGACCAGCCGGTCGTAGTCGTAGCGGGAAACATGATTCAACGCGACGTGAATGGACACGGGCAGGCTCCGTCCGGTGAACGCAAAGTGGTGAGCTTACCCAGCCATTGTGCGATGCGCAAAGACGCAAAATGACCGCGCTTGAGGGCCGCGCCGAACGGCACCAGCCCGGGGCGCCTGAACCCCGCTGAACGAGGAACAGGCGCCGTCGGAGTGCGCGGGCGCGAGGCCCGCCGCCGGGCTTAGAGCTTCACGTACTCGTAGGCCGAGGGCTGATTGTTGATGCCGCGATCCGGCGGCGCCAGCCAGCCGGCAATTTTGCCCGGCTCGACCACGCGCTGCATGAGGCTGCGGACGTGGGCCCGGTCAGCCTCGGTCGGCAGCCAAGTGCTCAGGCTCTGGGCGTAAGCCTCGGCGCTGATCCGGCGGCCGGTAGGATCGGTAGGCACATTCGCCCACGCGCCGATGCCGCGATTGAAGCGGGTGGAGGGCAGGGTGAGTTCGATCTCATGGCCCGCGCGCTGAATCATCATGTTCCAGCGCTTCAGCCCCATGCCGCAGTCTTTCACGTAGGCGACGCGCGCCACTTCGTTCATGGCGTTGCGCATAGGGATGGATTCGGTGCCCTGACCGTCGTCGCCGACCGGTACGGCCAGCTCGAACATGTCGTTCAGCGCAAGATGGTCGCTGTAGAGGCTCTCGTCCGGACGTCCCTTGATGCCGTTTGCGAAGCTCGACGCCGCGTTCGACGAGACCTCGGAGCCGAAAAGATCCAGCGACGAGGTGAACCAGAAATTGATGTAGCGCTGAATCAGCGGCAGGTCCATGGCGCCCGCCTGACGGATGACCGCCGGATCGTCGGAACCGGTTTCCTTCATGACTTCCAAGGTGCGGCGAATGACCCGACCGAGTCCCGTTTCACCGACGAACATGTGATGCGCCTCTTCGGTCAGCATGAAGCGGCAGGTTCGGGCAAGCGGGTCAAAGGCCGATTCGGCCAGACTTTTCAGCTGATATTTGCCATCGCGATCGGTGAAGTAGGTGAAGCAGAAGAAGGACAGCCAGTCGTCGATCGGTTCGTTGAAAGTGCCGAGAATCCGGGGCTTGTCGACGTCGCCCGAGTGGCGCGCCAGCAGTTCTTCTGCCTCTTCGCGGCCGTCGCGACCGAAGTAGGCGTGGAGCAGGTACACCATTGCCCACAGGTGACGGCCTTCTTCTACGTTGACCTGAAACAAATTGCGCAAGTCGTACAGCGACGGGCAGACCCGACCCAGCAGGTGCTGCTGTTCGACCGAGGCGGGTTCGGTGTCCCCTTGGGTGACGATGAGGCGCCGGAACTGCGAGCGGAATTCGCCCGGCACCTGTTGCCATACGGGCTGGCCCATGAAATCGCCGAACCCGATCTTGCGCTCCGGATCGGCGTCGGCCAGAAAGATGCCCCAGCGATAGTCGGGCATCTTCACGTAGCCGTAGCTGGCCCAGCCTTCAGCATCCACCCCGACTGCCGTGCGGAGATAGACGTCGTTCTGCGCAAACTCCTTGGGGCCCATTTCGTCCCACCAGTTGAGGAAGCGCGGCTGCCAGTGTTCGAGCGCGCGCTGTAGCGTGCGGTCGTTCGACAGGTTCACGTTGTTGGGAATGCGGTCGGAAAGATTGACGCTGGACATGCGGGCTTCCTCGCGAAGGGTTAGGTCACTCAGGGCTTTGAAATGAAATCATTCCGGGGCTGCGGCTTATACGCGCTCCCAGTTGAATTGGGCTTTGCTGCCGCTGCCAAACACCTTCAGCGCGCCCTGCTCGCCAACCGCGTTAGGGCGGATGAAGATCCAGTTCTGCCAGGCGGATAGCCGGCCAAAAATGCGGGTTTCCATGGTTTCCTGACCGGGAAAACGTAAGGATGCTTCCATGCCGGTGAGGCTGTCGGGCGAGAAGCTGGTCCGCTCCTCGAAAAACACGCGCACCTCGTCGTCCCAGTCGATGTCGTCGGGCGCGTAGGTCACCAGACCCAGCGCGATCGCGCGGTCGGCGTCCAGCGCTTCGCCAACGACCGCCTGAATGTCCGCCAGCGGGGTGGCATCGCCGCAGAAGCGGGTCAGGAGTCGGGTCTGATGGTTCACCATCGGAAGCGGCCCGAAGTTCATCGCCGACAGCGTGAGGGTCGGCGCGCTCGCAGGTTCGTCCGGCAGACTCAGCATGAAACTGCGGTCCGCTGCAAAGGCGAGTTCGGCCAAGGTGCCGGCAAAGCAGGCGTCGCGATCAATCAGCGCGAACATCGTGCGGGAAGAAACGTCCAGTCGGGCGAAGGTGCGGCGGAGCAGCCCCAGCGTTTCCTTCACCAGCCAGTCGCCGGCGTGCGCCAGCAGGCTCGCATCGGCGGCCAGCACGTGTGCCGGATTGCCGCTGGTGCGCAAGAGCCACGCGCCGACTTCCAGGTCGTTAGTCCGCAGCATCAGGATCGCGTCATCAAGTTCGCGCGCCAGCGCGAGCGGCCACCAGTCTGCGCCCTGGGCGTGAATGTCGGCGAGTGACGCCGGCGGCGCCTCGTCTGGTGCGCGCAGGGTGAGCGTGGCGGTGCGCGCCGCGCGGTTCAAGGCCACATCGACGTAGCGGTAGTGCAGGCCGGATTCGTCGGCGCTTCTGGTGAGTGGCGTTAGCGCAATCCCGACGCCAGCGCCGGGGCGCGTGCTCTGCGCCGCCAGCGCGGCCACCCGAGCGGCAACGGCATCCGCGAACTGGGCAGGCTTGGCGATGTGATCCACCAGCCCCCACTGTCGCGCGCGCTCGGCGCGTACGCCCTCGGTCGTGGTAGAGAAGACGTCCGCCAAATCGCGGCGCACGCGGCGCTTGTCGGTTACACGGGTCAGGCCGCCAGTGCCGGGCAGCACGCCGAGCAAGGGCACTTCGGGCAGGCTGACGGTGGAAGATCGATCGTCGACCATCAGGATTTCGTCGCAGGCAAGCGCAAGCTCGTATCCGCCGCCGGCCACCGTGCCGTTTACCGCCGCCAGAAACTTGAGGCCATCGGCGCTCGAATCTTCAATGCCGTTGCGGGTTTCGTTGGTGAATTTGCAGAAATTTACTTTCCACGCGTGGCTGGATTTGCCCAGCATGTAGATGTTGGCGCCCGAGCAGAACATGCGCTCCTTCGCGCTGGTCATGACCACGACCTTCACTTCCGGATGTTCGAAGCGCACGCGTTGAAGCGCGTCGTACAGCTCGATATCTACGCCGAGGTCGTAGGAATTGAGTTTCAGCTTGTAGCCGGGCGCAATGCCGCTGTCTTCGTTGACATCCATCGACAGGGTTGCGACCTCGCCGTCGTAGCGCACTTTCCAGTGCTGGTATTGCGCCGGGTCACGGTCATAGGTCACGTGGAGCGTCTGATTAGCGGTGTCGGACATTGCAAAGCCTCGGAAATTAAGCGGTCTGGGTGATGGTCTCGACCAGCAGTTGGTAACTGCGCTCGAGATCAAGGCCCGTGGTTTCGACGGTGCAGTCGGCCTGCGCGTACAGCTGCGCGCGGGCGTCGAGAATGCGTTTCAGGTCTTCCATGGCCGCAGCGTTGCCGGCCATCGGGCGGGTATCGCCCTGCGCGACGACGCGTGCCATGTGTTCTTCCGGCGCAGCCTGCAGCCAGACGCACAGGCAGCTGCTAAGCAGCAGATCGTAGGTGGCGGGTTCGGTCACGATGCTCCCGCCCGTGGCGATGACGCAGCGCGCCTCGCGCTCCAGGATTTGTTCAAGGCAGCGCCGCTCCAGGCGTCTGTAGCCGGCCTGTCCGTAAAGCAGGAATACTTCGGAAAGCGGCATGCCGGCGGCTTTCTCGATTGCTTTGTCGAGCTCCACAAACGGACAGCCCAGCTTTTTGGCGAGTCGTTTGCCCAGCGATGATTTGCCGGCGCCGCGCAGGCCGGTGAGGGCTATCCGCGATCGACGGTGCTCGTCGGCCCGGCCCAGTTCGGCGGCAAGCTTTTTGCGGAGTTCGCGCAGTTGCCCCTCGCTCTGGCTGCGGAGCAGTCGGAGCAGCAGTGTGGTTTGTTCGGTTTCTGCGGGCGCCTCGTGCAACAGGCTGACGATAGGAAGGCCCAGCGCGTCGGCCAGTTTTTGCAACACCAGCACCGACGGGTTGGCCTGACCGGCTTCAAGTTGCGCAAGGTAGCGTTCCGAGACCTGCGAGTGCAGGGCGAGGAGCTTGCGCGTCATGCCTCGGCCGGCGCGTGCTTCGCGCAGGCGCAGCCCCAGCACCTCGAGCAGACCGTCGTCTGCCGCGGGCTCAGCGCTACGAAGCAAGCCGGTTGGTTTCATGAATTATATTGCGAGTGCCTCTGTGAGCCGGCAATATAGTGCAACTTTGAACCACCCCACAACCCGGGCATAAAGGCTTTCCATGACACGCGCGCTCACGATTCTTGTAGGCACCACGACCGGCAACGCGCAGTACTGCGCCGAGGAGTCTGCGTTCCGCGCGCAGGCGCTGGAAATTGCGGCCGAGGTCAAACCCATGGACGGGCTGGACGCCAGCGTGTTCGTGCCAGGGCAGACGTATCTGTTGTGTATCTCGACCTATGGCCAAGGTGATGTGCCCGATAACGCGCGCGGCGTCTACGAGACCCTGATTCGCGACAAGCCGGCGCTGAGCGGCGTTCGCTACGGCATCGTCTCGCTCGGTGACAGCTCGCACGCCCAGACGTTCTGCTTTGCGGGGCGGCGCTTCGACAACGCTTTGAGCAAGTTAGGCGCGGTGCGAGTGGGCGAGATTCTCAATCACGACGCGTCCTCCGGTACGATGCCGGAAGAAGCCACCGCCGAATGGGCGATGGCCTGGTTGGCGCAGGCCTTTGAGGGTGAGTCGACAGCGCCCGCGCAGTAATCATCTTGCGAGTTCGAAAGCGCAGCGATTCATGCCCACACTTTCTTCCTTTCTTCAGACTGACGATGGGCTAAAGCTCGTCGTTCCACGCGATTACAACGCCGCCTTCGATTTAATCGAGCGCAACCTCGTGGCCGGTCGCGCCGACAAGTTGGCGTACATCGACGACCGGGGGAGCTACACCTACGGCGAACTCGCCGCGCGGGTGAATCAGGCTGCCAACGCGCTGACGGCGCTGGGTTTGCGGGCCGAAGAGCGCGTGATGCTGCTGCTTTACGACGGCATCGATTTTCCCGCGGTGTTTCTGGGGGCAATCAAAGCGGGGATCGTGCCCATTGCGGCCAATACGCTGCTCACGTCGCGCGACTATGAATTCATGTTGCGAGACAGTCGGGCCCGGGCGCTGGTGATCGCTGCGCCGCTATTGCCAACGGTGGCGCCGATGCTGGCCGCGTTACCGCATTTGCAACACGTTGTCGTGGCCGGTGAAGAGACCGCGGCTGGCCCCGAGCTTGGGCGTCTCATGGCGGGCGTGTCGACGCTGTTCGAGGCCGCCGCCACCACTGCCGATGACGCCTGCTTCTGGCTTTATTCTTCGGGCTCGACCGGTACGCCGAAGGGCACCGTGCATCTGCACGCGAGCATGATTCAAACGGCCGAGCTCTATGCGCGACAAACGCTGGGTTTGCGCGAAGACGACCTCGTTTTCTCTGCCGCCAAGCTGTTTTTTGCGTATGGTCTTGGTAACGCGCTGAGTTTTCCATTGGCGATCGGCGCCACCACCGTGCTGATGGCCGAGCGCCCGACGCCGGAAGCCGTATTCCGTCGCCTGAGCGAATACAAACCGACCGTGTTCTGCGGCGTGCCCACGCTTTACGCGGCCATGCTGGCCTACCCTGAAAAGCCTTCTCGTGAGCAACTCGCGCTACGCGTGTGCACGAGCGCTGGGGAGGCCTTACCGGCTGATGTCGGACGGCGCTTTGCCGAGCGTTACGGGGTCGATGTGCTGGATGGCATCGGTTCAACCGAAATGTTGCACATCTTCCTGTCGAACCGACCCGGAGAAGTCCGCTATGGAACGACCGGCAAGCCGGTGCCGGGCTATCGCGTTCGTCTGATCGGTGACGATGGTCATGAGGTGGCGCCTGGCGAACTGGGTGAACTCCAGATAGCAGGGCCGACCAGCGCGCAGATGTACTGGAATAATCGCGAGCGCTCGCGAGAGACCTTTGTCGGTGAGTGGACGCGCGCGGGTGATAAATACAGCGTCGATCCTGATGGCTATTTTGTGTACGGCGGTCGCTCGGACGACATGATGAAAGTGAGCGGTCAGTACGTGTCGCCGTTTGAGGTCGAAGCTGCGCTCTGCTCGCACGACGCGGTATTGGAATCTGCGGTGGTGGGCGCCGAGGACGATGACGGACTGACCAAGCCGAAGGCGTTTGTGGTGCTACAGGCCGGGCAGAGCGGCCACCAGGCGCTGGCGGATGGACTAAGGGCGCATGTGAAATCTCAGCTTGCGCCGCATAAATACCCGCGCTGGATCGAATTTGTGACGGAATTGCCGAAGACCGCGACTGGCAAGATTCAGCGGTTCAAGCTGCGCCAGTAAGCGATCACGGCAGCAGGGTGCAGGCGCCTGGGTGATATCTCGCGTCGAATTTGTGCCACCGGCCTGATGGGACCCTGACAAAGAAGACGCCCCGGTCGACCGTCGTGTAGCGAACCACCAGATCTCGGCTGCGCCGGCAGATCTCGCCGCCGAGCGCGGTCTTGTCCTTCCGGCAGGTCTTAAGGCTGCCACCAAACTGTGAACTCACCAGCCCGTTGCCGGAGATTTCAATCTCGCCGCGCGTTCCGCCGGCCGACAACGCCGATTCAAATGCCGCCGCTGAAATCTCGGGGCACGGTTGGGACGGCTGATTGAACTTGCTGCAGGCAGTAAGTCCGGCGACGCTCATGAGGATGAGACAGACTGAGATGGCCGCGCGCTGTGCGGCAGGGAGACCTGAGCGATATGGCCTGAAGTGTTTAGGTTTCATCGCGAATAAGCCTCCCTGCGGGGTGGCGTCATGGCGCGCGGAAAGAGTGGCTGGGGGACTAGGATTCGAACCTAGACTGACGGAGTCAGAGTCCGTTGTCCTACCGTTAGACGATCCCCCAGTAGGGCCGACAGCGCGAAGAGGGTAGCCCAATTCGCGCGTGCTCTCCATCTGTTTGGCAAGAGCCTCGACACTCCTGCCACAGGCCGCCCCGGGAGGGCGGCACGAAGAGGCTTTAGCGCTTGCTGTACTGCGGACGCTTGCGCGCCTTCCGCAGGCCAACTTTCTTACGTTCCACTTCACGCGCATCACGCGTCACGAAACCAGCGGCCCGCAGCGGCCGACGCAGGGTTTCATCGTAGGCCATGAGCGCGCGGGTAATGCCGAGACGCAAGGCGCCGGCTTGGCCGGAAATACCGCCGCCGACGACCGATGCATTGATGTCGAAGCTATGCTCCAGCGCAGAGGCGACCAGCGGCTGGCGCACAATCATGCGGGAGGTTTCGCGGCCGAAGTATTCGTCCAGGCTGCGACCGTTGATTTTGATGTTGCCACTTCCGCGCGCCATGAAGACGCGGGCGGTGGAGCTTTTGCGGCGGCCAGTGCTGTAGTAGGTCTCGGTAGCCATAGTGACTTACAGTTCCAGAGGTTGGGGCTGTTGGGCGGCGTGCTCGTGCGTGGCACCAGCGTAAATTTTGAGCTTGCGCGCCATCGCGCGACCCAGCGGGCCTTTCGGCAACATGCCTTTGACCGCGCGTTGCAGCGCCGAGCCCGGCGCTTTCTGCTGCAGTTTCTCGAAGGAAATCTGCTTCATACCACCCGGGTAGCCGGAGTGGTCGTAGTAGAACTTGTCTGAGGTCTTGGCACCGGTCACGCGGATTTTGTCCACGTTGACCACGATGATGTAGTCGCCGGTGTCCATGTGCGGGGTGAAGATCGGCTTGTGCTTGCCGCGCAGTCTGCTGGCGATGCCGGTGGCGAGGCGGCCGAGCACTTTGTCGGTAGCATCGATGACAAACCAGTCACGCGTGATGGTTGATGGGGTAGCCGTAAACGTCTTCATGATTGCGCCCGCTCGAAAAGAGCGGCAATGTTACGGACGACCCTTTTTGATGTCAACGAAAAGGGACTGTCTATCCACCTGTTTTGATTGATGTTTGAACAAGCCCTCGAGGGCTGGAGTCAAGCGACTGATGGCACAGCGTAAATACCGCATCACCGACCGCCTGATGATGGCTCTGGATGGCTTGCTCAGGGCCGACGCACCGGAGTCATCAGGGGCAGATGTCCCCTCGCCCGCGGTGGCCATTGCCGACAGCGTGCTTGCGGGCAAGGCAAACGCCGAGTCCGCCAGACTCATGCGGGTGAATCATACCGGTGAAATCTGCGCGCAGGCGCTTTATTTGGCGCAGGCCTCACTCGCCCGGGCGGAAGCTACCCGCCAGATGTTGGAAAACGCCGCGCAGGAAGAGCGCACTCACCTCCGTTGGTGTGCCCAGCGTCTGGAGGAACTGCAGGCCTCTCCCAGTCATCTCAACGGCGTCTGGTTCGCGGGCGCGTATGTGCTTGGGCTGGCCTCGGCCGCCGCCGGTGACAGCGTTAGCCTTGGTTTCCTTGAGGAAACCGAAAAGCAGGTCGTCGCCCACCTTGACGAGCATCTGGGCAAACTACCGGTGGCCGACCGCAAGTCGCGCGCAATCCTGCTGCAGATGCGGCGGGATGAAGCGCGCCATGCCTCGCGGGCGGCATCGATGGGCGCGCGAGCTCTGCCGGCACCTGTACGAGGATTAATGCGAATCCAGGCGATGGTGATGAAAACCGTCGCCTCAAGAATCTGAACGGAATGACATGAAGTTTTGCTACCCAAGATTTCGCGCCGCTGCTCACAGGCTGGCGTTCCTCGCGATGAGTATCGCGCTGATCAGCGTGGTTACGCCCAAGGCGAGAGCGGATCTGCCGCGCGCAGTCGAGGGGATTCCCGTCCCCAGCCTTGCGCCGATGCTGGAAAAGGTTACGCCGGCGGTGGTGAATATCTCGACCGAGGGACACGTCGAGCTAAAGTCCAACCCGCTGATGAATGACCCCTTCTTCCGGCGCTTTTTCAACGTGCCGGACGCGCCACGCGAACGGAAGACGCAAAGCCTCGGTTCGGGTGTCATCGTGGACGCCGCGCGGGGCTTGGTGCTGACCAACAATCACGTGATCGCCAACGCCGACCAGATCAGCGTGCGGCTGACAGACGGCCGTCGCTTTTCGGCAAAACTCGTGGGCAGCGACCCGGAAACCGACGTGGCCGTTATCCAGATCAAGGCGAGCGGACTTATCGGTCTGCCGCTGGCCGATTCCGATCGCCTGCGGGTTGGGGACTTTGTGGTGGCGATCGGCAACCCCTTCGGCTTGGGCCAGACGGTGACCTCCGGCATCGTGAGCGCGCTGGCCCGCAGCGGCCTCGGCATTACCGGCTATGAAGACCTGATTCAGACCGATGCCTCCATTAATCCGGGCAATTCGGGCGGCGCGCTGGTCAATTTGCGCGGCGAACTGGTGGGGATCAACACCGCGATTTACTCGCAGAGCGGCGGCAATATCGGCATCGGCTTCGCCATTCCCATGAACATGGCCGAGCAGGTGATGGAACAGTTGGTCAAGTACGGGGAGATCAGTCGCGGCTATCTTGGCGCTGAAATGCAGAACCTCGACCCGGACCTCGCCGCGGCCTTCGGGCTGGAGGGCCAGAGCGGCGCGGTGCTGGTAAATATTCTGGCCGACTCACCGGCCGAGCAAGCAGGCTTGCGCGCGGGCGATGTGGTCACGGCGGTGAATGGCCGACGGGTTCGGGATGCGGCGGATTTGCGGAACCACATCGGACTGATGCGGGTCGGCGACCCGGTTGAACTAAACATCCTGCGCGACAGCAAGCCGCTGAGCGTGCGCGCCCGCGTTGGCTCGCGCGAACCCGCCGCTGCTGGCGCATCCGGCGGCGTGCGTAATCCGCGATTGGCGGGTGTCAGCGTGGCCGATCTGGATGAGGATTCGCCGGCCTTCGGACGTATTAATGGCGTGGTCGTCACCCGGGTGGCAAGCGGCACGCCAGCCTTTAAGGCCGGACTGCGCGCCGGCGACATCATTCTGTCGGTCAATCGCGAAGAAGTGCTCGACGTGCAGAGCTTTGTGGCCATGGTTGGCCGCAACAAGGGCCAACTGCTGCTGGGTGTCATGCGCGGCAATCGGACCGCGATGATGGTGATTAAATAAGGTTTAGTGGTCCGATGCTGCGGTGCTGTACGTAAGGAGCGCGCGCAATACCGCGAGGTTCACGCAGGTCTCGCTGCCCAGACTCCCCAGGCTGACGCGCGGCGGTAACGTTGGTTCGCCGAGTCCCTCGACCACCAGCGCGGCGCCGGGGAAGCGATCCTCCTGCGTATAGCGATGCGTGGTGATCACCGTGCACAGCCCGGCAGCACGGGCAGCAAGTAGTCCGTTCAGGGTGTCTTCCACCGCGATGCAGGCGGTCGCGTCGAGCCCAAGTCCGCGTAGCACTGCCTGATACACGGCCGGAGACGGCTTCTTTTCGACAGTGGTGTCGTTGCTTTCAACCACCTCAAACCAGCCTCGCCAGCCCGGGGTGAGATTCAGGTCAAGCAGGGTTTCGAGGTTGCTCCGCGCACTGCTGGTGGCGATTGCCAGCCGAATGCCCTGGTCCCGCGCCTCGCTCAGCAGGCGCGCAACGCCCGGTCGCAGGGGTACGCGCCCCGCTTCAAGCAGCGCCGCGTAGCGGGCCGTCTTTAGCCGATGGATTGCGGCAATATCGGTCGAGCTCAAGCCCTTGCCCTGCCTGGTCGGGGGATGCTCGGCCGCATAGCGCGTGATGCGTTCCCGCCCGCCCGAAATAGCCAGCAGGCTGCGATATTCGGCGGGGCTCCAGCACCAGCCTAGCCCCTGCGCCTCAAAAGTGGCGTTAAACGCCTGCCGATGGATTTCTTCGGTATCCGCGAGCGTCCCATCAACATCGAAGATAAGCGCCTGCAGCTGGCTGCCTGAGGGTGCCGTCTGTGGCTGGGGCGAGCGCGCTCTCATCTGGTTAATCCGCGCCGGACGGACCGCAGTTGTCCCGCAGGTCGAACGCTCCGGGCGAGAAGTGCCGGGCTGAATTTGGTGACGCGTCGGGGAAAATGCTGCATGTATCTTTGCCTTGATGTGAAATCATAGCCCTGCGGTTCGTCGCGCGTCGAACCGGGCGCTTTTCGCACGGAGCAGTCCTTATGAGCCGGTCTTTCCCTCCCAAGGGTCGAGGCGCCCTGTCGCAGCCGGACCCCCGCTATCTGGAGACGGTGCGGGAAGGTGTTGACGATGGATGGCCCGAGGGCGTCGAGCCGGCGCCGCCCTTGCGGACAACGCTGACCTGGGAACACCCACGCGCCATCATCAACACCAACCGGTCGCCCGATATACCCTTCGAGCAGTCGATCAACCCCTACCGCGGTTGTGAGCATGGCTGCATCTACTGTTACGCGCGTCCGGCGCACGCTTACGTCGATCTTTCGCCCGGGCTCGACTTCGAGAGTCGGCTGTTTGCGAAGGCGGGCGCCGCAGCCCGCTTACGCGAGCAACTGGCCGCGCCGGCTTATCGCTGCAGCCCGATTGCGCTGGGCGGTAATACCGATGCCTATCAGCCGCTTGAACGGCGACTGCGCGTGACCCGCGAGATCCTCGAGGTACTGGCGGAGACCAAACACCCGGTGACGATCGTGACCAAATCGGCATTGGTCGAGCGGGATCTGGACCTGTTGGCCCCCATGGCGAAGCGCGGTCTGGTGCAGGTCTATCTGTCGGTTACAACGCTGGATGCCGGGCTCGCGCGCCGCATGGAGCCGCGGGCTGCGGCGCCCCGGCGACGCCTTAAAACCATCCAGACCCTGTCTGAGGCGGGCGTGCCTACGGGCGTCATGTTCGCGCCGGTCATTCCAGCGATTAACGACCACGAAATGGAAGCCGTGCTGGCCGCCGCTGCCGAGCACGGGGCCGTCTACGCGGGCTATGTCCTGTTACGCCTCCCGCGCGAGGTAGAGCCCTTGTTTTGCGAATGGCTGGAGAACCACTTTCCGCTGCGCGCGCCGCGCGTGCTGTCGCTGTTGCGGGATTTGCGCGCCGGCAAGACCAGCGACGCGGCGTTCGGCACGCGGCTGACCGGCACTGGCGCGCTGGCGCAGTTGATCAAGGCGCGGTTCCAGCGGGCATCCCGGGAGCAAGGACTCAATCGGAGCGACCATCGCCTGATCACCCAGTTGTTCGAGCCGCCCAAACTCGGCCCGCAACTCGATTTGTTCGCCCAGGCCGAGGATTAGCCAGCCTGCGTGTGCGTCAGACGGACGACCACAATGGTCTGGTCATCGTGCGCCGCGCCACCGCCCATGAAGTCATCGACCGCGCCAAGCACGCTGCTGGCAATGCTGTCTGCGGACCCTGCGCCAACCGTACAAAAGAGTTCGCTTAGCCGCTGACGTCCGAATGCGTCCCCTGCCGGGTTGCGGGTTTCGCACAGGCCGTCGGTGACGAGTAGCAAGGCGTCGCCGGGCTGATAGGGCGCTTCTGCAAATCCCTTGAACTGCCAGTCGGCATCGACGCCCAACGGAATGTCCTCGCCATTCAGGAGCGTGACTTCGCCGGTTTCGGCATGCCACCACAGCGCGGGCTCATGCCCGGCGCTGGCCCAGACCAGTTGCTGCCGGTCTACATCGACGAGCAGATACAACAAGGTCATGAAATGCCCGGGCCTGACATCGGCCGAGAGTTGTAGATTGAGCTGCTGCAGGATCTGCGCAGGCGGCACCCCGGCGGCCAGCAGGCCGTGCAGCAGCGCGCGCGCCGTGGTCATCAGCAGGGCGGCTGGAACCCCGTGGCCAGCCACATCGCCAATGGCCACGCCCAGCATCTGTCGGCCGAGGGGGCGGCCGTCGAGATAGTCAAAATAATCGCCGCCGGTTTGTTCGCAGTAGCGGGATAGCCCGGCGACTTCCACACCGGGGAATGCGGGGGCGTTAGCGGGCAACATCCGCTGCTGAACTTCCCTTGCCAGCAGCATCGATTGTTGCAATCTCGCTTCCTCGGCAAGTTGCGGGATCATGCGGTTGAACGTGTGACCCAGACCTTCCAGTTCGTCGCCGGTATCAATGCGGACCCGGGCCGCGAAGTCGCCGCCTGCTACGGCCTCCATCACGCGTTTGAGTTGCGATACAGGTTGGGTGACGCTCCGCGCCGCATAGGCGGCGACCAGCGCGACCACCAGCCCGGCGGTGAGGATCATGGGGATAACGGCATCGCCCTGACGGCGCGCGCTCGCCAGCGCGTAGTTGGCCGCTGCCCGCGCGGTGCTTGTCGCCGCGTTGGCAGGCGCCAGCCACAGCACATGGCCCAGCGACGAAGGCAGCGGACGGTAGAGACAAAACACCTCGCTTTCACCAAGGCGCAACAGCCGTTGGCCACTTTCCCCGGTGGCCAGCTCGCGCCGCAAGGTCTGGATTTGCCCCGGCGTGGCCTGCTGGAGTACCGGCGTATCGCCCGCCAAGACGGCAACGCCCGAACCCGTCCCTTGTACCAGCAGCGCATGACCGAGCGTGGTGTCCATCGCGGCTGGCTGCGCCGCGCCGAGCAGACTGGACAGCGGCGTTGCGAGCGCGCTAGTCCCCAGATTTTCCCCGGTTTGCGCAAGGAGCGGGCGGGTGACCACCAGCCACGGCGTGTCTGCGCTAGCGACGACCTCGATCGAGGGCGCGTCGAGGTCGGCCGGTATGCCCGCACGCCTGGGAAATTCGCGCTGACTGGCTGGAAACTGCACCCGCAGCCCGCCGGTGAGCCGCACTTCCTGCAGACTGTCGTCAAGCCCGAGTGCCTCCCGAAGCGCAGCCAACTCGCCCGCTACTGCCTGCAAGCGGGCGGCCCCATTGGAGCGCTCAGCGTCTGCTGCGGCGATGGCGCTTGGCGCAGGCCTGCGACCGTTTTCTCCAGCGGCCGGCGAAGCAGGTTGATTTACCAGTTCACGCGCGACCAAGCGCGCCTGCGCCTGCGCGGCGTACGCCAGCCGGTCTACCGCATGAGTAAGCAGGAGCGCCCCCGTGTCGGCCTGGGCCGCGAGGCTGCGGCGCGCCTGCGCACTTAACGATGCACCCCATTCTGCGGCCAGACTGGCCCCGAAACGGTCGAAGGCCCGATGGTCGAAGTAGGCCAATATGAGCAGCGGGCACAGCGAAAACAGGGCGAGTAGCCCCAGCAGTTTGCGGCGAATGCTTAAGCGTGGTCGCGACATCGTGGCCGAGTTCGTAAAATGGCGCCTAGCATACGCGCTCCTCGCAGCCCCCCGACTGGCGGGAGACAGACTCCAAACCTCAGCTTGGCGACTAACCGGGCGTGCTGGCCCAGCAGGATTTTCTGATTTGAAACCGTTTTCTCTTTGCGCTCCCGCCATCAGGGGAGTCTGCGCTTGAGCCTCGAATCTTCGCCCGGGGCGCGCTACCGCGAGCGCCTCCAGCGTCACGATCTGCAGGAAGACCCCGCGCAGCTGGCAGCCGTGACGCAGTTTGATCGCATTCACGACGCGCTTGGCACAGCACCCGCCAGCGGCGGTTGGTGGCGGCGCTGGCGCACGCCGACGTCTTCCGCGACCGTACCCGGACTCTACCTGTGGGGCTCGGTCGGGCGCGGTAAAACCATGCTGGTCGATATTTTCTGCGAGAGCCTGCCGGCGAGCCTGCGCCGCCGCCAGCATTTCCATTCCTTCATGCGCGAGGTGCATGCCGAGCTGCGCGCGATCGACGGCATTGCCGACCCGCTGCAGACCGTCGCCCGGCAGTGGGCAAAGCGCTACAAGGTGCTGTGTCTCGACGAGTTTCACGTCACCGATATCACCGACGCGATGCTGCTGGCGAGGCTGCTGCGCGCCTTGCTCGATCTGGGCGTGGTGCTTGTCACGACATCCAACGAACACCCCGACCAGCTCTATCGCGGGGGCTTGCAGCGGGAGCGCTTTCTGCCAGCGATTGCCTTGCTGAAATCCCGGCTTGAGGTGGTCGAATTGGGCGGCGACACCGACTATCGGCTGCGCACACTGACGCAGGCGGCGACGTACTACGTGCCCGCCGATATGCAGAGCGAGCAGGCGCTGGCCGAGCGCTTCTCGGCCTTGACGCACGAGGCGCCGATCGTGGCCGACCATCTGCGCATCGAGGGGCGCGAATTACCCGTCCGCGCGCATACCGATGGCGTGGTGTGGTTCGATTTCACAACGCTCTGCGGCGGCCCCAGAAGCACGCTCGATTACATCGAAATCGGGCGCTGCTTCCACACCGTGCTGCTCAGCGCGGTGCCGGTGATGGGCGAGGACGATAACGACGCAGCCCGCCGCTTCATCAATTTGCTGGACGAACTCTACGACCGCAGCGTCAAGGTGCTGTTGTCGGCGGCCGCCGAGCCGGCCGGTCTTTATCGGGGTGCGCGGCTGGCGGCAGCCTTTCGGAGAACCGTCAGCCGACTCACGGAAATGGCCAGCCACGACTATCTCTCAAGACCTCATATTTCAAGATAATCAATATTTTATAAATTTATCTTGACATCATTAATCACTTGACTAACCTAAGGACCTAAGAAATCTGGACTTCTTTCCAGATTAGGCTGAACAGGTTGGCCCGTGACTTCGACCGAGACCGCTATCGCGCATCTGCTTAACCATCGCTACGGCGATGGCGGCGTGTACCTGCCCCGCGATGGTGGAACCGGCCTGCTGCGCGCGGCAATCGATGGTGGTTTCGTCAGCGAGGAAGGCTACGTGACCCGCAAGGGCCGCGCTCTGCTCGCGCGGCTGCCACACAGCCATGAACTCCGTGGGTGAGTAAGACAGGGCAACCTGTCTCCAGCGTATTTAGGGCTGCCTTGTGCAGCCCTTCTTTTTTGTGGATTTGTCAGGCTTGTCAGCCGGCTCCCGTGCAGGTGTAGTGCGCGCCTGAACGCGCAAGGAAGCCTGACATGAAAGCCATCATCATCGATGCCTCGCGTGCGGCGCTGGCCGCAAGCCGGCGCCTGCTGGCGAGCGCCGACCCGCTGGTTGAAGTCACCGAATACGATGCCGAGCAACTCGGGCCGCCTCCGCCCGGGTTCAATTGGGGACTCTACGATTTGTTGCTCATCGCGCAGCGGCCGGGCGATGGTCGCAGCGCGTTTGACTGGCTTGAACGCTTGTTTCAGGAAGCCACGTTTCCGGTGGCCTATGTGCTCACCGCTGACAAAGAAAAGCGTTACGCCGCCCGGGCTCGGGTTCGCGGTGCGCGCGGCCTGCTGGCGCCACAAGAACTCACCATTCCCCGCTTGCGGCGAATCATCCGCGCGCTCGCTGGCCGACAGCGCGACGATGCTGCGCGCGCCAGCCTCACGCTGGATGCCGCCATCCTCCAGGGGATTGCCGCACTGGGGACGCTGCCGGGCCGTGACGGCGCGGGCTACCGTTTCCAGCGACTGATCGGCCAGGGCGCGTTTTCACGGGTTTATCTCGCCGAGCAAGCCGGCACCCGCGAGCTCACGGTGCTGAAGCTTGTAGATCTGGATCAGGACGCGCATCCCGAGGTGCTGGT
>JAURHQ010000300.1 GCA_030833185.1 Gammaproteobacteria bacterium
GTCGGCCGGGCGATCTGGCCCAGCCGCTGATTTTTTTTGCCGTTGTGGTGTTCTTGTTTCCCATCGCCATCGGTCCGCAAAGCGAACTGCTGCGTAGCCTGCTGCCCGCCATGCTGTGGGTGGCCGCGCTGCTCGCGCTGGTCATTACCCTGCCGGACGTCTTTGCCGCCGACTATGCCGACGGCAGCCTTGAGCAGCTCATCCTCAGTCCCCAACCGCTGGCCCTGCTGGTGTTGGCCAAAATTACCGCACAGTGGCTGACCGGCGCGCTGCCGCTGATCGGCATGAGCGCAGCGCTGGGCGCGGTGCTGGGGCTGGAGACAACGGTCTGGCGCGCGGTGCTGCTGGGGCTCCTGCTGGGCACGCCGGTGCTGAGTCTGGTCGGCGGGCTCGCCAGCGCGCTGGCGGTGGGCCTGCGCGGTGGGCCGCTCTTGCTGGCACTGCTTACCCTTCCGCTGTACATTCCGGTCCTCATCTTCGGCACCTCTGCGGCCCGTCATGCGGGCCTCGGGCTCGCCGTTGAGGCGGAAATGTTTTTCCTTGCCGGACTTTCGGTGCTGGCGCTGACCCTCACCCCGTTTGCCATCGCCGCCGCGCTCCGCGCGCGTATGGGTTGAACCAAGCGCCCGCCGCGAGTGTCGGAACGCCGAACCAGTCCACCAGTCAGACCATGCTGCAAAGATTCCACAAATACGCCGCGCCGATGCACTTCCACCGTCTGGCGCTGGCGCTCAGTCCGTGGCTGTTCGGCATCTCCGCCCTCTTGTTCGCCACTGGCCTCTTTGGCGGGCTGGTTTTGGCCCCGGCGGATTACCAGCAGGGCGACAGTTTTCGCATCATCTACCTGCATGTGCCCAGCGCCTGGATGTCGATGTTCGTCTACATGGTGATGGCCAGCGCCGGCGCCGCCGGGCTCATCTGGAAAGTCAAAATGGGCGACATCATTGCCCGCGCCGCCGCGCCGCTCGGCGCGTCTTTCACCTTCCTCGCCCTGGCCACGGGCTCGCTGTGGGGCAAGCCCATGTGGGGCGCCTGGTGGGTGTGGGACGCGCGACTGACCTCTGAACTCATCCTGCTGTTTCTCTACCTCGGCTATCTCGCGCTGCAAAGCGCGATCGAGGACCGCCGCGCGGCCGCCCGCGCCGGCGCGGTGCTGGCCATCGTCGGTGTGGTGAACATTCCCATCATTCACTACTCGGTCGAGTGGTGGAGCACGCTGCATCAGGGCGCAACGATTACCAAATTCGACACCCCGTCCATTGCCACCTCGATGCTTATTCCCCTGCTGCTGATGGCGCTGGCCTTCAAGAGCTTTTTCGCCGCCACCCTGCTGGTGCGGGCGCGGTGCGAGATTCTGGCCTTTGAGCAGCACACCGCCTGGGTACGCGAATACCTGCGAGCGGGGCGCCCCTCATGAACGCCCTGCGCGAGTTTCTGCACATGGGCGGCTATGCCGTATACGTCTGGAGCGCTTACGCCCTGGGGCTGGTGGTGCTGGTCTGGAACGTGTGGGCCCCGCTACGGCACGAGCGGCAACTGGAGCGCAGTCTGGCGGCCAGCCGCAGCGGGCGCGAACCATGACGCCGCGCCGGAAACGCATGGTGGTGATCGGGCTCCTGGTACTGGGCATGGGCCTCGCCACGGCGCTGATCCTGCGCGCCTTCAACGAGAACCTGATGTATTTCTACAGCACCAGCGAAGTGTCGGCCGGCAAGGCGCCGACGGCCCGCGATTTCCGCATCGGCGGGCTGGTGGTGCAGGACAGCCTGCAGCGTCAGGCCGACAGCCTGACCGTGCAATTTGTGCTGACCGACCTGAAACAACAGGTCACCGTGCGCTATACGGGCATCCTGCCCGACCTGTTCCGCGAGGGTCAGGGCATTGTGGCCAACGGACAACTGGGCGCCGACGGCGTGTTTGTCGCTCGCGAAGTACTCGCCAAGCACGACGAAAACTACATGCCGCCGGAGGTCGCCGCCTCCCTCAAACACAAGCCAGATGAAAGCCTGACGAGGTCAGCACCGTGATAGCAGAAGTAGGCCTCTTTCTGGTGAGTCTGGCGCTGGCGCTGGCCTGCGTGCAGGTGCTGTTCCCGGTCGTCGGTCTGGCCGCCGGCCGCCCGCTCTGGCTAGGCTATGCCCGACCCGCCGCGCAGGCGCAGTTCCTCTGCTTGCTGGGGGCTTTCGTGGCGCTGATCGAGGCCTTCCTGACCAACGATTTCACGCTCGCCTACGTCGCCCAGAACTCGAACAGCGCACTACCCTGGTTCTATCGGATCTCGGCCGTGTGGGGTGCGCATGAAGGCTCCATCCTGTTGTGGGCCCTGATTCTTGCCGGCTGGGGTTTTGCGGTCAGCCTGCGGGTGTCGCGCCTGCCCGCAGACGTGGGCGCCATGGTGCTGGCGGTGATGGGCGCGGTCTGCATCGCCTTCCTGCTGTTTGTGCTGTTCACCTCCAACCCGTTTGCGCGCGGCCTGCCGGCGCCGGCCGACGGCGCCGACCTGAACCCCTTGCTGCAAGACTTCGGGCTTATCGTCCATCCGCCCATGCTGTACATGGGCTATGTCGGGTTCTCGGTGCCGTTTGCGTTTGCCGTCGCCGCGCTGATCTGCGGACGCCTGACCCCCGGCTGGGCACGCTGGGCGCGCCCGTGGACCTTGACCGCCTGGGTCTTCCTCACCGTCGGCATCGCGCTTGGCAGCTGGTGGGCCTACTACGAACTCGGTTGGGGCGGCTGGTGGTTCTGGGATCCGGTCGAAAACGCCTCGTTCATGCCCTGGCTGGTGGGCACGGCGCTGGTCCACTCCCTGGCCGTCACCGATAAGCGCGGCACCTTCAAAAGCTGGACGGTGCTGCTTGCCATCGGTGCGTTTTCGCTCAGCCTGCTGGGCACGTTTCTGGTCCGCTCGGGCGTGCTGACCTCGGTCCACGCCTTTGCCACCGACCCCGAGCGCGGCATTTTCGTGCTGAGCATCCTGGGCGTGGCGGTCGGCGGCTCGCTGCTGCTGTATGCCTGGCGCGGCCCGCGGATTCTGGCCGGCAGCCCCTACGCGCCGGTCTCGCGCGAAACCTTCCTGCTGGCCAATTCGCTGCTGCTTTCGGTATCGACCGCCACCATCCTGCTGGGCACGCTCTACCCGCTGGCGCTGGACGCCCTGGGCTTGGGCAAAATTTCGGTCGGACCGCCCTATTTCAATCTGGTCTTTGGCCTGACCATGGCGCCGCTGGCGCTGGCGCTGGGCCTCGGTCAGTTCAGCCGCTGGCGCGAGGACAGTCTGGGACGACTGTGGCAGCGCACGCGCCTTGCCGCCGGTGCGGCGCTGGTCGCTGGCGTGGTGGTTGGCATCATCATCGACGGC
>JAURHQ010000301.1 GCA_030833185.1 Gammaproteobacteria bacterium
CGGCACCGCCGCGACTTTGGCGCCAAGCTTCTCGATACCACCCCGAGAGGCAGTAAGCCGCCCAAGGCGTTGTTCAGGGCGCCGTCAAATCTCCTCAGCGCGGCGAGTGGTAATCCTCAACATCCAGCCTTCCCAAGCCCGCACCGACCCGCCTATGCTCGCAGCCTGTCCTCTGCGGAAGTCGCCCATGAGCATTCACTATCACGACCCGCGCGCCAGCCTGCCGGTCGCGCCCGAACCCTATCGCCTTGCCGCCGATTTCTCGCAAAGCCTGACGCTTGGCCTGCTGGCCAACGGCTTTCCGGGCTCGGTGGAGTTTCTGGACGCGGTGGAGGCGGCGCTCGCCGCGCAGCTGCCGGCCGCGCGCTTCAAGCGATACAACAAAGGCAATCCTTCGATTCCCGCCAGCGACGCGCTGCTGGCCGAGATCAGCGGCGAATGTCAGGCGGTGGCATCGGCCTACGGCCACTGAGGCAGCTGCACTTCCGGCACCGTGCGTGACGGCATTGCATTGGCCCGCCTTGGTATTCCCGCGCTGGCGTTTGTGACCGAAGACTTCTGGGCGCAGGGCAACTTCGTTGCGCAGGCGGCGGGCATGCCCGAGGTGCCGCGCTTTGAACTGCCGCATCCCGTGGCCGGCACCGGCCGCGCAGCGATGCAGGCGCTGGCCGAGAAAATCGCAGCGGGCGTGATCGCCCGCTTGAGTGCCCCATGAGCGCGCTGTTGTCGGCGGCCGACGAAGAGGCCGCGCTGGAGCAACTGCACGCCGCGCGCTGCACCGACGGCCTGCCGGTGGTCATTCCCACCGCGCCGCGCGTGGCGCGCATGGTGCTGGCCGGCGGTCTTGATGCGGACCTCGTCATCGGCGAAATGGGTCCGTTGGGCGGGGTCGCGACGGTGGAGAAAATTGCCGTCGCTGCCGTCATGGCCGGCTGCCTGCCGGATTATTTCCCGGTGGTACTGGCCGCCTGCCGCGCCATTTGCCAGCCGGCGTTTGACCTCTCAGAAATGCAGGCCACCACCCACTGCATCGCGCCGCTGGTGATTGTGAACGGTCCGGCGCGCGCGGCCTGCGGGCTTACCCACAGCCACGGTCTGTTAGGGCCCGGGCATCGGGCGAATGCCAGCATTGGGCGCGCGCTGCGTCTGGCGATGATCAACATCGGCGGCGCACGTCCGGGCGAATCCGACATGGCGCTGCACGGCAGCCCGGCCAAGTTCACCTGCTGCATGGCCGAGGATGAAGCGTCGTCGCCGCTGCCGCCGCTGCATACCAGCCTCGGCTACGCCGCAGAGGAGAGCGCGGTGACGGTGGTGGGCGTAGAAAGTCCGCACTCCGTATTTTTTACCGGCGACGCCGATGATCCGCAGTGCGCGGAACGTCTACTGGAGACGCTCGCCGCGGTCATCGCAAACCCCGGCAGCAACAACTCGCATCTCGGTGGCACCGCCGCCGTGGTGGTGATGCTGAACCCCGACCACGCGCGCGTGCTGACTGCGGCCGGCCTCGACCGCGCGGCCATTCAACGCGAACTCGCCACCCGCGCCGTCACCCCGCGCAGCCGCCTCGCCGCGCTCAACACCAAAATGCTGATGGGCACCGGCGATCCGCTGCCCGCGGTGCGCGACCCCGCCAAGGTGCTGGTGCTGACCGCCGGCGGCAGTGGGCTCTACAGCGTGGTGTTCCCCTCGTGGTGTGCCGGCCCACACGGCAACGTGGCGGTGCATGAGGCCATCGTGCTGGGGCAGGCCTGTGCGGTGCCGTGGGCGAACGACGGTGTGCGATGACGACCCGCGCGACGATTCACGCATGAACCGCCAGCGCTGCTTATTGACGCTTCGTGAGGGCCTGTCGCTCGCGCCCAAGGCGAGGATGGCGACGCTGCCGGTGGAGGGCTTGCGGGTGGGCCGCGCGCTGCCCGTCGCGGCACCTCGCGCATGAACCGCCAGCTCTGGTTATTGGCGCTTTGTCAGGGCCTCTTCCTCACCAACAACGTCACCTTCATTGCCATTAACGGGCTGGTGGGCCTGTCGCTCGCGCCGAAGGCGTGGATGGCGACGCTGCCGGTGATGGGCTATGTGGTGGGCGGTGCGCTGTCGACCGGGCTGGTGGCCCGCACGCAGCGGCGCTTCGGGCGGCAGGTGTCGTTTCAGACCGGCTTGCTGGTGGCGATTTTTTCGTCCCTGCTCTGCGCCTACGCCACCTGGCAGCGGGATTTTCCCCTGCTGCTGCTGGCGACGGTCATTGCCGGCTATTACAGCGCCAACGGCCAGTTGTATCGCTACGCGGCGACGCAACTCGCCAGCACCGCGTATCGCGACAAGGCAATTTCCATGGTGCTGGCCGGTGGGCTGATTGGCGGCGTGGTCGGGCCGTGGCTGGCGTCGCATACCCGCGAATTTTTTGCCGTGCCCTTTGTGGGCGCCTATCTGGCGCTGGCGGTGGTGGCGCTGCTGGGCATGGGGGTGATGGCGTTCATTCGTTTTCCCGAGCCGCCCGCGGCGCGCGGACCATCGACCCAGGGCCGGCCGCTGCGCGAAATCATTCGCCAGCCGGTGTTCATCGTGGCGGCGGCTGCGGCGTCTCTCAGTTACGGCGTGATGAGCCTTCTGATGGCCGCCTCACCGCTTGCCATGCAGGGCTGCGGCTATCCCTTCGACGATTCTGCGCTGGTGCTGGAGTGGCATGTGATCGGCATGTTCGCGCCGGGCTTTTTTACCGGACATCTGATTCGCCGTTTCGGCGTGCTGCCGGTGATGGGCGCGGGCGTCGCGCTTAATCTGGCGTGCATCGCGCTAGCTCTGGCGGGTGTCGCGTTTGCCAATTTTCTGGGCGCGCTCTTTTTGCTCGGCGTGGGTTGGAACTTCCTCTTCACCGGCAGCACCACGCTGTCCCTGGAAGCCTGGGAACCGGCCGAGCAGGACCGCGGGCAGGCGGCGATCAACTTTCTGGTCTTCGCCACCATGGCGGTCACGTCGTTCGCCTCCGGCGCGCTGGTGACCTCCAGCGGCTGGTCGCTGCTGAATGTCGGTTCCTTGCTGCCGGTAGCGCTGGCCGCTGCGGCCTTGCTGTGGCTGACCTGGCTGCGGCGCCAGCCGCGAATCTCGGCGACCTAGCGCGTCGCGCTGGACCCACGATCTCCCGTGGGAGCGGCACCGCCGCGACTATGGCGCCAAGTCATCGACTACCCCAGTCGGGGCAGGAAGCCCCTCCCACGAATCCAGTTCGCGCCTCCCCGTGGGAGCGGCACCGCCGCGACTATGGCGCCAAGCTTCTCGATACCACCCCGAGAGGCAGTAAGCCGCCCAAGGCGTTGTTCAG
>JAURHQ010000302.1 GCA_030833185.1 Gammaproteobacteria bacterium
CTGAAGTCGCCAAGGGGCGCGATATGAAGTTCGCGGACATTGCCGAAGTGCATCGTGCCTACGAAACGGGTGCTGCGTCTCTGCACGCCCGCTGCAAGGTGCGCCTGACGGAGACCACCATCGCCGCTGATGGGCAGGAAACCGAAACCACCACGCTCGTCGAAACTACCGTTGGCCGCGCCTTGTTGTCTTCAGTGCTGCCGAAGGGCCTGCCGTTCACGCTGATTAACAAGCCACTAGACAAGCGCACCATCTCGCGCCTGTTTGACGCCTGCTACCGCAACGTGGGTCTGAAAGACACCGTTATTTTTGCCGACCGTTTGATGTACACCGGCTTCCACCATGCGACTCGCGCGGGCGTCTCGATTGGCGTCGACGACATGGTGGTCCCGGACGAGAAGAAGGCCATCATCCAGCAGGCTGAAGATGGCGTGAAGGAAATCGAAGACCAATACGCGTCCGGTTTGGTGACCACTGGCGAGCGCTACAACAAGGTGGTCGACATCTGGTCGCAGACCAACGACAAGGTGGCGAAGGCGATGATGGACAAGCTCGGCACCGAGCTGGCCACCGACGCCAACGGCAAGCAGCTGAAGCAGAAGTCGTTCAACTCCATTTATATGATGGCCGACTCCGGCGCCCGCGGTTCCGCCGCGCAGATCCGGCAGCTTGCCGGTATGCGTGGCCTGATGGCCAAGCCTGACGGCTCCATCATCGAGACGCCCATTACCGCGAACTTCCGCGAAGGTCTGGACGTGCTCCAGTACTTCATTTCCACGCACGGCGCGCGTAAAGGCTTGGCCGACACCGCTTTGAAGACCGCGAACTCCGGCTACCTGACTCGTCGTCTGGTGGACGTTGCACAGGACCTGGTGGTGACCGAAGTCGACTGCGGGACCCACAACGGCATTCAGATTGCCTCCCTCATCGAGGGCGGTGACGTGGTCGAAGCGCTGCGTGACCGCGTGCTCGGCCGCGTGCTGGCTGAAGATGTGCTGCGTGTAGGGAACGAAGTCGTGCTGGCCCCGGCCGGCACCCTGCTGGATGAAAAATGGGTACAGCGTCTGGATGAAGTCGGCGTCGACGAAGTGAAGGTGCGTTCGCCAATCACCTGCGAAACGCGCTACGGCGTCTGTGCGATGTGCTACGGCCGCGATCTGGCCCGCGGGCACCGCGTGAACGTCGGTGAGGCGGTCGGTGTTATCGCCGCCCAATCGATCGGCGAGCCTGGCACGCAGCTGACCATGCGTACCTTCCACATCGGTGGTGCCGCATCCCGGGCCGCTGCCGTCAGCAGCATCGAAGTGAAGTTCGGCGGCACCGTGCGCCTGCAGAACATCAAGGCCCTGAAGCGGGAAAACGGGACGCTGATTTCGGTCTCCCGCTCCGGTGAACTTGTGGTCGTTGATGAAATCGGCCGTGAACGCGAGCGCTATAAGCCGCCCTACGGCGCGACCATCAGCGTTCAAGACGGCGGCTCGGTCAAGCCCGGTCAAAACGTCGCTAACTGGGACCCGCACACCCATCCGATTATTACGGAAGTGGACGGTGTGGTGCGCTTCAAGGACATCGTTGAAGGCGTGACGGTCACGCGTCAGGTCGACGAAATCACCGGCCTGTCGAGCATCGTGGTGACCGATCCCAAGCAGCGTGGTTCCTCGGCGAAGGATCTGCGGCCGATGATCCAACTGGTGGACGCCAACGGACGGGAAATCAAAATCCCCGGCACCGAACTCACCGCCCAGTACTTCCTGCCCCCCAACGCGCTGGTCGCGGTGGAAGACGGCATGCAGGCCAAGGTAGGTGAGGTCGTGGCGCGTATTCCGCAGGAATCCTCCAAGACGCGCGACATCACCGGCGGTCTGCCGCGCGTGGCAGACTTGTTTGAAGCCCGTAAGCCGAAGGAGCCGGCAATTCTGGCGGAAGCCAGCGGTACCGTGTCATTTGGTAAGGACACCAAGGGCAAGCAACGTCTGATCATTCGTGCGGAAAACAACGAAGAAATCGAGACGCTGATTCCGAAATGGCGGCATGTCACCGTGTTCGAAGGTGAGCACGTGGAGAAGGGGGATGTGATCTGCGACGGCTCCCCGGACTCGCACGACATTCTCCGCCTTAAGGGTGTGCCCGAACTGACCCGTTACATCGTTAACGAGGTGCAGGAGGTCTATCGCCTTCAAGGCGTGAAGATCAACGACAAGCACATCGAAGTCATCGTTCGCCAGATGCTGCGCAAGGTTGAGATCACCCTGCCAGGCGAAACCCGCTTTCTGGCCGGCGAACAGACCGAGAAAGAGCGGCTCTCTGAAGAAAACGAGCGGATGGCAAAAGAGGGCAAGCAGCCTGCCTCTTGCCAGCAGATGCTGTTGGGTATCACGAAAGCCTCTCTGGCTACCGAGTCGTTTATCTCCGCAGCGTCGTTCCAGGAGACCACCCGTGTTCTCACCGAGGCCTCGGTATCTGGGAAGCGGGACGAGCTGCGCGGCCTGAAGGAAAACGTCATCGTGGGCCGGCTCATTCCCGCGGGTACGGGCTTTGCCTACCACCACGACCGGCGCCGGCAACGGCGCCCCGGGGCAGAGGCACCGAACTTTGCGTTTACTTCACCGCTGCCGACGGCAAATCAGGTACCCGATACCGCAGTTGCCGACGATTCTGCGGCGGAGGCATAGCGAGGTCGTTGACACTCAGGAAGGCGGGTCAATATAATCCCGCTCCTACGACAGGCCGCGGTCATCGGGCCTGTCGTTTTTTTCGCACCGGAAAATCCCGAGTCCAACTTTCCGATGCCGCCCTCCCGGGCGGCGACCATCGGCCGTCGGGTTCAGTTACGGTGTAAAGCGCCCACCCTTCCGGATGGCGCGAATCGAATGGTGTGAACGCAGCAGAGGCGAAATGCCTCGGTGGCGTAGTCGTCGGTAAATTGCACAGGCCCGAACCAGGGCCGGAGATGGAACAGGCACATGGCCACAATCAACCAGTTAGTGCGCAAGCCCAGACGTACCCAGCGGACCAAGAGCGCCGTCCCGGCGCTCGAGGCCTGCCCCCAGAAGCGTGGCGTTTGCACCCGTGTTTACACCACCACCCCGAAAAAGCCGAACTCCGCGCTGCGAAAAGTAGCCCGCGTGCGCCTGACCAACGGTCAGGAAGTGACGACCTACATCGGTGGTGAAGGCCATAACCTGCAAGAGCACTCGGTTATCCTGATTCGTGGCGGCCGCGTTAAAGACTTGCCCGGTGTGCGTTACCACACCGTGCGCGGCACCTTGGATACCTCAGGCGTGAACGACCGACGTCAGGCTCGTTCCA
>JAURHQ010000303.1 GCA_030833185.1 Gammaproteobacteria bacterium
GATCGACGCCTTCCGCTTCGCCAAAGCCAACGCGATGCTCTGCACCTCGTCCTACCCGCTGCATTTCGCCCAAGCGCTGGCCAGCCGCGATATCGATCCGCGCTCGCTGGGTCTGAAAGTCATTTTTGGCGGCGGCGAACCCGGCGCGTCGATCCCCTGGGTGCGCCAGCAGATCGAAGACACCTTCGGCTGCCGGCTGATGGAAGTCTCCGGCAACGGCGACTACTGCGCGATGGCCTGGGCCGAGTGCGAGCACCGGATCGGCATGCACTTCATGGCGCAGGGCATTATTCATCCGGAACTGATCGACCCCGACACCGGCGCGCCGGTGACGATTGAAGACGGCGCGCGCGGCGAACTGGTCTGCACCTCGCTGCAGCGCGAATCCCAACCGCTGCTCCGCTTCCGCACCCGCGACCACGTCGAAGTCACGCACACCCGCTGCGACTGCGGGCGCACGGGCTTCGGTATCCGCATCATCGGGCGTACCGACGACATGCTCATCGTGCGCGGCGTGAACGTGTACCCCTCGGCGGTGCGCGACGTCATTGCGAGCTTCGCCCCGGCCACCAACGGCGTGATGGAAATCCAGCTGCACAAGGCGCCGCCTGAAGGCTGGGAGCCGCCGGTCCACATCAAGGTGGAACACGACCCGCAGGCCGCCGATGCGGCCGGGCTTAAAGCGGCGATTGAAGCGCGGCTGCGCGAGAAGCTCATCTTCCGCGCCGACATCGAACTGGTGCCGCCGCTGGCCCTGCCCCGCTACGAGTACAAGGCGCAGCTGGTCAAGAAGTGCTGGCTAGCCTAGGCGCTTAAGGCGGCGCGACCAGCTGCTGGCAAGGCTGCGGCGTCTCGGCCAGCGCCCAGTGAATCGCAAGCTGCGGCCCGCGCGCCGGTCGTAAATCAACGGTGCCCTGCCGAACGGCGCCGGGCAGCGCCAGCGCTTTCTCGACGCTCGCCGGCGCCGAAGCGCTCTGCCACAGCAGCAGGCACTGAGCGCTGTGGGCCGGCGGCGGGCGATAATCGGTGTGCGCGAGCGAGAAAAACCGTGCCGCCGGCCAATGCGGCCGCAGGTTGCCGGACAGCGCGTGCGGCCAGTCCTGCGCCACCACCAGCCCATCGCGAAAGCCCTCGGCCCTGAGCGCGGCGGCGAGCTCGGCGTAGGGCACCAGCAGGCGCCCTTTGCCGGTGATATTGGCGAGCCCCGTCAGTTCCAGCGTCAACAGGAGCGGCGAGAGCAGCGCGAGCGTCAGGCACAGACCGCTGATGGCCCGCAGGCGCGCGGCGCTCAGGCCCAGCAAATCCACCCGCACCGCCAGCCACAGCACCAGCGGCGCGGCAATCTGAAAGTAATGCGTGCGGGCTTCGGCCGCGCGACTCGCCACCGTCAGCGCCATCACCACCCCCAGCACGCCAAGGCCTACCGCCCGCAGCCAGCGCTCGTCGGTCTGCAAACAGCCGCCGTCCGGGGTGGTCCGCGGCGGCTGCGCGGGCAAGGGCAGCGCCACGCGCGGCGCCAGAACCAGCACAAACAGCAGCAGTGGCGAAAGCCAGCTCGCCAGGGCGAGCAGCGCGCTGCCCGCGCCGTGCAGCGCAAGCCGCCACGACCAGTCCGGCGCAATGCCGAACTTCGCGGTCGTCGCCGCCGGGCTCGCCACCAGCAGCTGCCACTGGGCGAAGGCCACCGGCGTCAGCACCAGCAGTCCGACCAGCACACTGGCCAGCAGCCGCCGGTCGCAGAGCACTTGCCGGTAGGCCGGCACCCACAGGCTGGCCCCGGCCATCGCCACCAGCAGCACGGCAAAATTGAATTTGGACACCAGCCCCAGCGCGACCAGCAGGCCCAGCAGCAGGTAGTCGCCCAGCGCGCGCTGGCGCCGCATGCGCAGCAGCTGCAACAGCAACAACAGACTCAGCGCCAGCACCTGCACGCTGTGGCTGTAGTTCAGCACGCACTCCCAGCTGACGTAGTACACGCCGGCCAGCCACAGCGTGGTGTGGACCGCCTGCGCGCGGGCGGCGAACAGCCGCCGGGCACAGGCGTAAAGCGCGAGAAAACTCACCAGCCACCAGCTGAACTTCGGCATCGTCACCGACAGCAGATTCGGGCCCGTCAAGCTTTGCAGGGCGCGCACGATCCAGGTCGGCCCGGGCGGATTGTGCGCGCTGTAGGCCCAGGCCCAGGACTGGCTGTAGAGCAGCTGTTCGGCGTCGTCGATGCTGCCGCCGGTGACGCCAAAGCTGCGCAGCGCCCACACCAGGACGACGTACAGCATCAAGAGGCCGAGAAAGGGAAACCGGGGCGGAAACATGAGCGGACTGACCAACGGGAAGGCGACGATTGCACACCGCAGCCGGTGAGCGCGCAAGCCCCGCGCCGCTGGTCAGCGCGGGGCCTGCCCTCTATCCTCCCCGGCCCGCATTGCAGAGGCTTGCCCGCCATGAATCGCCCGCCCCGCTCCGCTGCCTCATCGCGCCCCCGTCTGATCCTGAAAGCCGGGCGCGAACGCTCGCTGTTGCGCCGTCATCCCTGGGTGTTCTCGGGCGCTATCGAGCGGGTCGAGGCGGCGCCGGAGGCTGGCGGCACGCTGGCCATCGAAAGCCGCGAGGGCCAGTTCCTCGGCTGGGCCTGCTACAGCCCGGCCTCGCAGATCCGCGCGCGGGTGTGGTCCTGGGAGGAAGACGCGCCGATCGACCCCGCGCTGATCGACACTCGCGTTGCCGGCGCGGTGCGCCGCCGCCAGCGCCTGCTGCCGACACTGAACGCCCTGCGCCTGGTCCACGGCGAAGCCGACGGCCTGCCGGGCTGCGTGGTCGACCGCTATGGCGAGCTGCTGGTGGTGCAGCTGTTGTCGTCGGGCGCCGCGCGCTGGCGCGAGGCCATCGTCGCCGCCCTGCGCAGCCACACCGGCGCGCAGCAGATTTATGAGCGCTCGGATGCTGACGTCCTTGCGCTGGAAGGGCTGCCGGTAGCAATCGGCCTGCTGCACGGCGAGGCGCCGGTGCTGCCGGGCATCGTCGACGAGGACGGACTGCGCTTCACGGTAGACGCCGTCCACGGCCACAAGACCGGCTTTTATCTCGACCAGCGCGACAACCGGGCCGCGGTGCGCAGGCAGGCGGCCGGTCGGCGCGTGCTCAACTGTTTCTGCTACACCGGCGGCTTTTCCATCGCCGCCGCGGCGGGTGGGGCGGCGTCGGTGCTGTCGATCGACAGCTCGGGTCCCGCGCTCGGCCTCGCCGCGCAGAACGTGGCGCTGAACGGCCTCGATGCCGCGCGCATGGCGTGGCGCGAG
>JAURHQ010000304.1 GCA_030833185.1 Gammaproteobacteria bacterium
CCGCTACTGTGTTTCTGCATTTCATCGGTTACGTGCGCCATACCAACGGGCTCTACACCCGGGTGGCGCGCGACACGCTGGCCAGCCTGCCCGGCGTGTCCTGAGCCTTAAGGAAGGCGGGCGCCGAGCAGTAGCCGGCGCGCGCGGGCGCTGACTTCCGGAAACGCGAGCTGCAGGCAAGCGCCGTAGCAGAGGGCGCCCACCGCCACGCCGCCGCCCAGCGCAATGGCCAGCGGCAGCCCCTCCGCCCGCTGTTGCCACCCCCACACCGCGAGCACCATCACCGTGCCCGCCACCAGCGCCGGGCGCAGCGCCCGCCAGAGCGCGCGCGGCGTGATCGGCATGACGTCTCGCGCCAGCCACAGCGCGCAGCCCAGCACCAGCGGTTCAATGAGCAGCGCCGCCAGCGCCAGTCCGTTCACCCCGTGTGGCAGCGCCAGCGGCACGGCGACCGCGATCAGCAGCACCGTCACGAGATTGATCAACACCACGCGCCGCGGCCGACCCAGCGCGCCCAGCACCGGTTTGAGCAGGCTGACCAGCAGTTTGAACGGCATGGAAGCTGACAGCAGTGCGAGTGGTATCGCGGCTTCCTGCCAGGTCGGGCCCAGCACCAGCGCAACAAAGGCCGGCGCGATCGCCGCCAGTCCCAGCATCAGCGGGAATACCAGCAAGGCCGAGAGTTCGACCGCCCGCGTGAAGTAGTGCACGGCCGCGCCGGTCTGGCCACCCAGCCGCGCGAAGGCCGGAAACAGCACCGGATTGACCACCGGCATGGCCTTGGCGATCGGCAGCCACGCGAATTGCAGCGCCACGGCGTACAGGCCCAGCGCGTGCGCGCCGAGCTGCGGGCCGGCCATCAGGCTCGCCAGCTTGCCGGCCAGCAGGGTCAGCGCGGAAGACAGCACCATGAGCGAGCCGAAGCCGAGCAGGGCGTTGGCGTCCGGCCCCGGCCGCGGCCAGACGAACCACGGGTGCGCCAGCATCATCAGCACCGTCAGCAGCGTGCGACTGAGCAGGATGCCCGCGACCAGCGCCCAGATGCCAAAGCCGAGCAGCGCCAGCGTCAGGGTGGTGGCCGCCGCCAGCAGCGAGGCGGCCAGTTCGATCCGTGCACGGACTTTGAACTGCATCTCGCGGTCCATCAGCGCATTGGGAATTGCGCGCAGCGGCACCAGCAAAAAGAGGCCGGACAGCGCCCGGCACAGCGGCTCCAGCGCGGGCTCCGCGAACCACTGCGCCAGCCAGACGCCGCCGAAAAACCAGCCGACAAAGAGCGCCAGCGAGGCGGCGAGAATCAGAAAAAACGCGCTTTCCAGCTGGCGTGGCGCGAGCCGCGGCGCTTGTACCAGCGCGCTCTCGAGGCCCAGCGCGCCCAGCATCAGGCTCATTTCCAGCGGGGCCTCGAGCATGGCGTTCAAGCCGTAGTCGGCCGGACTGACCCAGCGCACCACCACCAGCGTCGCCAGCCAGCTCACCAGCTGCGCCGCGCTGCGGAGCGCGGCAATCCAGCGCACCCCGGCCAGCACGTGTTCGGCAAAGCGCGCGTCGGGCGCGTTCACGGCGCGGGCGCCCGCAGCAGCCCGGGCGGGACCGTCAGCCCGTCCATCCTCAGAAATTCAGCCAGACCGGCGAGCAGGGCGGCGGCGCGGGCGGGCGCCTCGCGCAGGCGGTCCTCCCGACATTCCGGATCCCGCCGCAGGTCGAACAGGCTGAGCTGCACGCCGTCCTGCAAGGGCTGCCAGACCAGCTTCCAGCCATCGTCGGTCAGCGCGCGGTCCTTGGCCGCGATGACCGCCGCGCGCCAGCAGGGTTTCACGCGCAGGGCAGGCGCGCCCTTGGTCGCCACTTCGAGCAGTTCGGTGATCGCGGGATAGCGCAGATGCGTCTCGCGCTGGCCGGGCAGCGTGGTCAACCAGAGTCCGGTTTCGGTGTAGACCGGCAGGCTGGGCTGCGGCGCGTCGCCCAGCCAGGGGCGGAGCGAGCAGCCGTCCATCGTCGGCGCCGGCGGCAGCCCGAGCAGATCGAGCAGCGTGGGCGCGAGATCGATTGCGCGCACCGCCGCGTCGATTTGGCGGGGTGCCGCGGTGCGCGGGTCGGCGATCAGCAGCGGGATGCGGCTGGAGGTCTCGCCCAGCACCGAATTGCCCTGCCCCCAGCTGCCCTGCTCGAAGAAGTCCGTGCCGTGGTCGGCGTAGACCACGACCAGCGTGCGCGCGGCCAGCCCGCGGCGCTCAAGGCTGGCCAGCAGCGCGCCCACCGCGTGGTCGAACTGCGCCACGCAGCCGTCGTAGAGGGCGAGGATTTGCGCCAGATCGAAGGCCTCCTTACTTTCCGCCTGACGGCGCAGGATTTCCCCCGGATCGCTCACCCCGGCCAGCGCAAATTTTGACGGGCCGGCGTAGGCCGGATCGCTGCCGTGCAGATACCAGGGGTATTCCGGCGCAAAGGGCGGATGCGTGGTGGAGAAAAACACGTTCAACAGAAACGGCTGCTCGTCCGCCGCCAGCGCGTCGAGCCGCGCTTCGGCGCGCTGGCTGAGGCGGGTGGTCGACGGCACGCCGCCGAGGAAGTGGATTTCCGGCAGCCAGCGCCGACCCCATTCGCCGTCGGCAAACAGCGCCAGCAAGAGTCGCAGCGGCTTGGGGCCCTGACGCATCAGATAGCGCAGGTTCCACTGGTCGGGCGGCAGGTCGCAGGTCTGAAAACCGAAGTCGAACTTACCGAAATCGGCGCCGCACCAGTCGGAAATCGCCACCGTTCGATAACCCGCTGCGCCGAGCAGCGCCGGCAGCGCGGGTAAGTCAGCGGGCAGCGCGTCGCTGGTGGGAAAGTTGTCGCGCAGGCCATGCCGCTGTGGCCAGCAGCCGGTGAACAGCGACATCAGGCTGGGCGCGGTGCGCGCGCAGGGCGTGTGGCACTGGGTGAAGGCGCTGGCCCGCGCGCGCAGCGCGTGCACGTCCTCGGCGTAGGCCGCCACCGCCGCGTGCGGCAGCTCGGCGGCGAGCGCGGCGGCGGCGGAGGCGAGCGCCGCGTCGAGCGCGGCGCGGAGGTTGATGATGTAGTCGGTCGAAGACGGCCTTTCATTCCACAGCCCGAGCGCCCACGGCGCCGCGCCGTACACGTCGCGCGCGGCGACGGCCCACTCGGCGACGTACGCGGCCGCGACGACGCCGCCGTCGTCAAAGGGGCGCCCCGTCGCGCCGCCGACAAAGGCGGGCCAGCACCACGGGAGGCCGTAGATGCGGATGGCCGGGTTGCGCGCGCGCGCCT
>JAURHQ010000305.1 GCA_030833185.1 Gammaproteobacteria bacterium
AGAACACCGGTGTGAAGAACACCCCGATGAGGGTGGCCGCAATCATCCCGCCCATGATGCCGGTGCCTACCGAATGCTGCGTGGCCGCGCCCGCGCCGGACGCCCGTACCAGCGGCAGGACGCCCAGAATGAACGCCAGCGAGGTCATCACGATGGGACGCAGGCGCGCCTTGGCGGCTTCCAGCGCCGCCTCCATCACGCTCAGGCCTTCCTCGTAGCGCTGCTTGGCAAACTCGACGATCAAAATGCCGTTCTTGCCAGCGAGCCCGACCAGCGTGATCAGGCTGACCTGAAAAAACACATCGTTGGGACTTTGCCGCAGGAGCAGCGCCACCAGCGCACCCAGAATGGCGATCGGCACGATCAGGAACACCGCCACCGGCAGCGCAAAGCTTTCGTACAACGCGGCCAGAAAGAGAAATACGAAGATCAGGGACAGGATAAAGATGCCGGCAGCGCTTGAGCCCGCCAGCTTCTCCTGCAGCGACTGCCCGGACCACAGATAGCCGACGCCTTCGGGCAAGACCGTCGCCGACAGCCGCTCCATGGTCGCGAGCGCTTCGCCCGAACTGCGCCCCACGGCCGGCGCGCCGTTGACCTGTACCGAGGGATAGCCGTTGTAGCGCGTCAGCGCGATCGGCGCCGAGCGCCACTCGCTGCGGGCGAGCGTCGCCAGCGGCACCAAATCGCCGGTGAGGCTGCGGGCGTAGAAGCGCTTGAGGACGTCAGGGTCGGCCCGGAAACGATCTTCTGCCTGCAGTTTCACTTTCAGGTTGGTGCCGAAGCGGGTGAACTGGTTGACGAAGCTCGAGCCCAGCAAGCCGCCGATGGTCGCGTAGAGATCCTGCAAGGGCACGCCCATGGCCTTTGCCTTGTTGCGGTCGACGTCCAGAAACAGGGTTTGCACTTCGGGCGCGCCCACGTTGCGCGTGCCGCGAATGGCCGGCTCGGCGCCGGCCGCTTCCAGCAGTTTGCCCAGCGCCTGATTCAGCTTGTCGCGGTCACCGTCGTAGGACACCAGCCGGTAGTCGAAGCCGGCGGTATTACCCATGCCGGAGATCGGCGGCTCGTTCAGCGCAAAAACCCGCGCTTCGCTAATCCCCGCAAACTGCATATTGAGTCGGCGTAACACCGCGCCGACGTGTTCATCCGCCGCCTCGCGCGCCTCCCAGGGTTTCAGCGTGGCGAACACGAACGCCTGATTCGCATAGCGGTAGAAAATCGAAAAGCTGGTGACCGACACGAAGTCCTGCATGGTCGGCTCCTGCTTCAGCACCGCTTCCACTTTTTGCAGCACCGCCAGCGTGCGCTCCGGGGAGGACGCTGAAGGCAGATCAACCGCGACAAAGATTGAGCCCTTGTCTTCTTCCGGCACGAAACTCGTCGGAATGCTCTTGAACAGGAACACCAGCCCGCCAATCAGGCAGGCGTAAATCACCAGCGCGCGCAGCAGGCGTTTCAGCAGCCCGCGTACGCCCCACACATAGCCGGCGACTACGCGCTCGAAGGCGGCGTCGAATTTCTGAATCAGCCAGGGCTTGTGGCCGGGCTTAAGAATCAGCGCGCAGAGCGCCGGGGTCAGCGTCAGCGCGGTGATGGCGCTTAAAAGCGTCGAAATGGTGATGGTCACCGCAAACTGCTTGTACAACGTGCCGACCACGCCGGGCATAAAGGCAATCGGCACGAACACCGCGCAGATCACCGCCGTTACGCCAACGATCGCCCCGCCGATGCCCTGCATGGCCTTCCGCGCCGCCGCGCGTGGCGAGAGGCCTTCGTCGTGCATCAGCTTCTCGACCGCTTCGACCACCACGATCGCATCGTCCACCACGATGCCGATCGCCAGCACCATGCCAAACAGCGTCAGCATGTTGATCGAGAAGCCGGCGAGCAGCATGCCGGCCAGCGTGCCGACGATCGACACCGGGATGGCCAGCAAGGGAATGAGCGTCGCCCGCATGCTGCCAAGGAAGAGATAAACCACTACCAGCACCAGCACGAGGGCTTCGACGAAGGTGTGCTCGACCAGTTCAAGCGAGGCGGTGACAAACTTGGTGGTGTCGTAGGACACCGACCACTGCACTTCATCCGGCAGCACGCCGCCCAGCGTCGCCATGCGCTCGCGCACCGCCGTAGCGAGCGCCAGTGCGTTACCACCGGGGCGCAGATAGATGCCCATCGAAACCGCCGGCGCGCCGTTCTTGCGCGACTGCAGCTGATAATCCTCGGCGCCCAGTTCCACGCGCGCCACGTCACGCACCCGCACCACCGCGCCGTCTGGCAGCGCCTTGACGATGACCTTGCCGAACTCGTCGACCTCGGTCAGCCCGCCGGAGGTTTGCACCGGGAAGGTCAGCATCTGTTCGTTACTGCTCGGTGACTGGCCGATTTCGCCGACCGCGAAGTTCTGGTTCTGCTCGCGCACCGCGTTGCTGACATCGGTCACCGTGAGCCGATATTTGGCAAGTTTGTCCGGGTCCAGCCACAGGCGCATGGCGTAAGGCGAGGCAAACAGCGTCACGTCGCCCGCGCCGGGCAGACGCTTCAATTCGTTGACGATCTGGCTGTTGGCAAGGTTGGCGATGTAGGTCGTATCGAAGCGCGGGTCTTCCGACTGCAGCACCACCAGCATCAGGATTTGCGGATTGGTCTTGTCGACCCGCAGGCCCTGACGGGTGACTTCCTGCGGCAGCAGCGCTTCTACGCGCTTGACCCGGTTGTTCACTTCAACGGCCGCCATGTCCAGATCCGTGCCCGGCTCAAAGAACACCGACAGCGACATCGAGCCGTTGGCCGAGCTGGTTGACTGCATGAACAACAGCCCGCGGATGCCGTTCATCTCGCGCTCCAGCGGGGCGGCCACGGTGGTCTCCAGCGTTTCGGGGCTCGCGCCCGGATAGGCCGCCGTGATCTGCACCTGCGGCGGCGCGACGGTCGGGTATTGCTCTACGGCCAGCTGGGTAGCGGCCAGCGCGCCAAGCAGAGTCAGCAAGGCGGCAATAACGGTCGCGAAGACCGGGCGATCGACGAAGAAACCCACGTGCGCCCCCGCCTAGTTGCCGGCCGGCGCGGCGGCCGCTTCGGTCTTGACCTCCAAGCCCGGGCGGACTTTCTGCACGCCGTCGACGACGACCTGCTCGCCCGGCGCCAGACCTTTTTCGACGATCCAGTCCTCGCCATACCAGGCGCCCATCACCAAATCGCGGCGGTCGATCTTGTGGTCGTCGTCGACCACGAACACGGTGTGTCCCGTCGGGCTTTTCACCAC
>JAURHQ010000306.1 GCA_030833185.1 Gammaproteobacteria bacterium
CGATTCGATGGCGCCGCCGCCGGGGACCGTAAACGCTTGCGCGTGCAGCGCCGCCAGCACCTCGCGCGGCAGGCCGCGCGCTTCGTTGCCAAAGGCGTAACAGTCGAACTCGGCAAAGGTGGATGAGGACACCGGTGCTCCCTGCAGGTCGAGCCCGGCGATGCGTGGATAGCGTTGCGCCACGCGGTGAGGCTCAAGCTCCAATTCAAGCGGCACGTGAAAGATCGCGCCCATGCTTGCCCGCACAACTTTCGGGTTATAGGGATCGACGCTATTAGGACTCAGCAGGCAGCGATAGCCACCAAACCAGCCCAGGCTGCGCAGGATGGTGCCAAGATTGCCCGGATCCTGAATCTCATGCAGGTACATGGCGCGCTCTCCGGGCTGTGGCGCGGGCGCAGGCCAGTGCGGCACAACGGCCAGCATGCCCTGCGGATTCTGCGTGTCGGCGATTTTGGCCATCTGCCGTTCGCTCACCACCTGCGTGGCAAACGGACTCTGCCAGTCGGCGTGCGCGGGCGTGACAAACAAGCGGGCGTCGGCCAATGCCGGATGCCGTGCAATCGCTTTTTGCAGTTCGATAACGAGATGTTCGCCCTCCACCACAAAGCAGCCCGCGGCGTCGCGAAACTTTTTCTGCTGGAGCTTGCGGATCTCGTCGAGGGTCATGGGCGGTCGATGCTGGCCGCTGGCGATAATTCGATGCCCAGCATCGAACGGGCGATGGCTTCGGCCACCTTGATGCCATCCACGCCGGCCGACAGGATGCCGCCCGCGTAGCCCGCCCCTTCGCCGGCCGGATAGAGGCCGCGCGTGTTGAGGCTCTGCAGGCTCTGCGCATCGCGCGTGATCCGGATGGGCGACGAGGTGCGCGTTTCAACGCCGGTGAGTATCGCGTCCTCACGGTCAAACCCGCGAATCTGTTTGCCAAACGCGGGCAGGGCTTCGCGGATCGCGGTAATGGCGTAGTCCGGCAGCGCGGGCGCCAAATCACCCAGCGTGACGCCAGGCTGGTAGGACGGCAGCACCGCGCCCAGGTGCGTGGAGGCTTGGCCGCGGATGAAATCGCCCACCAGCTGGCCCGGCGCGCAGTAGTCGCGGCCGCCGAGCTCAAAAGCGATCGACTCCAGCTGTTCCTGCAGCGCAATGCCTGCCAGCGGGCTGCCCGGAAAATCCTCCGCCGGTGAAATGCCCACCACGATGCCGGCATTCGCGTTGCGCTCCTTGCGGGAGTACTGGCTCATCCCGTTGGTGACCACCCGATTGGGCTCGGAGGTTGCCGCTACTACCGTGCCGCCAGGACACATGCAGAAGCTGTAGACCGCGCGCCCGTTGCTCGCGTGGTGCACCAGCTTGTAGTCGGCCGCGCCGATGGCCGGATGGCCGGCATGCGGCCCCAACCGCGCAAGGTCGATCAGCGACTGCGGGTGTTCGATCCGGAACCCCACCGCGAAGGGCTTGGGTTCGATAAACACGCCGCGTGCGTGCAGCAGGCGAAAGGTATCGCGCGAGCTATGGCCCAGCGCGAGCACCACGTGGCGCGAGGCAATGGTCTCGCCATCGCTCAACACCACGCCTTCGATTTGACCGTTATTAATCAGGACGTCCGAGACCCGGGACTCAAAGCGCACCTCGCCGCCCAGCGCGATGATTTCCTCGCGCATGGTTTCCACCACGCCAGTCAGCCGGAAGGTGCCGATATGCGGTTTGTTGACGTAGAGAATTTCCGGCGGCGCGCCGGCGCGCACGAATTCCTGCATCACCTTGCGGCCGAAGAACTTGGGGTCCTTGATTTGGCTGTAGAGCTTGCCGTCCGAAAAGAGCCCCGCGCCGCCTTCGCCAAACTGCACGTTGGATTCCGGCGTCAGGACCTTGCCGCGCCACAGGGCCCAGGTGTCGCGGGTACGGCGCCGCACGTCGCGGCCGCGCTCGAGCACGATGGGTTTGAGCCCCATCTGCGCCAGCAGCAAGGCGGCGAAGAGACCGCAAGGCCCAAAGCCCACAATCACCGGCCGTTCGGGCAGCGCGTGCTGGGCTTGGGCAACCGGGTAGTAGTGCATGTCCGGCGCGGGCATGACATGGCGGTCGTCGGCGAGGCGCTGCAGCGTGGTCACCTCATCACGCACCGTCGCATCCACGATGTAAACAAACACGATCGCGGCGTTTTTCTTGCGCGCGTCGTAGCTGCGCTTGTAGACGGTGTAGTCCAGCAAGTCCGCCGCCGGGATTTGCAGCCGCTGCAGCAGGAGTTGCCGCAGGGCATCTGCCGGATGGTCCAGCGGCAGCGAGAGTTCAGAGAGTCTGATCACGGATGATTCCTGGCCGGTGGGCCCGGCAGAGGGTCAAGAGGGAGGAGAGTGTACCGAGCTTCAGTCGACCGCCCCAGTGCGCACCGCGGCGCGTGGCGCGGCTTGGCGTAGCCGCGCCACCATGCCGCGCAGGATTTCTGCGTCGGTCTCGTTGCTCACCGGAATGCTGAACTCCGCATGCGTCACGAGTTCGCCGTAGCGCGCGGCGAGTTTCTCCGCAATCACGTCGTAGGTGCCGACGGTGGCGTAGAGATTCAACACCTCATCGGTGATGTGCTGCGGCATGTCCTCCCAGCGTTGGGCGCGCGAGAGCAGCTTCAACTCGTCTGCCAGCGCGCCCAGGCCGTGGGCGTCAAACGCCGCGCGATAGGCCGGCGTCGAGGCGTAAAACGCCACCCGCGCCCGCACGTCGCGCACGCGCTCCGCCAGCAACGCCGGCGTGGGCGCGGTGGCGACCAGCGGTTTGATGCTCATCGAGAAGTCGTCCAGTCGGCGGCCGGTCTTCGCCGCGCCGGCGCGCACCGCCGGCCACATCACGGTTTCGATGTAATGCGGCGTGCAGACCGGATGCGGGCGCAGGCCGTCGGCCACTTCGCCAGCCACCTGACACATGTACGGATTGACCGCCGCAAGGTGGATGGGAATGTTCGGGTGCTCGATCGGACCGGGGTCGAACAGCGGGACATTCAGATTGATGGTGTAGTGCTTGCCGGCATAAGAGAATGCGCCTTGCGCGAAGCAACCCTTCATCACGTCGATGCCTTCGATCATCCGGTCGATGCGGAATTCGCGAAAGCGCTCGCCGCCCCATGTAAACGCAGGGATGGTTTTCGGAGCAAAATGCGTCCCGAATATATTGGACGCTGTTGCTACGACGGAACCACCATTCAGGTGGACACCGATTCCTAACTTAACATGATCCGC
>JAURHQ010000307.1 GCA_030833185.1 Gammaproteobacteria bacterium
ATCTTCACCGGCCTGCCCGTGGCGCCGGGCGGCGCGCTGCGGCTCGACTTCGCGGGCGACCATGACGCGCAGGTCGGCGACGTGCTGGCCGGCGTGTTGCGCGACGTGGGCGCGCAGGTCGTCTACGGCGCCCGCGCCAGCGTGCTGGACTACAGCCGCAAGGAGCGCGACGAGTGGGGCGAGGTCGTGTTGCAGCAGCGCGCCTGGGCGCGGCAGACCAGCCTGTCGCTGGAGATGGACGATGCCGCGCTCGACGCCGCCTTCAACACCACGGCCGGCCTGCGCGCCAAGCCCACCCTGTGGCTCATCGATGACGGCCCCCGCGCGCTGATGCTGCTGGGCTTCTGGACGCGGCTGGAGTTCGCGCTGCCGCACTACGGCCGCGCCAGCGCCACGATTGACCTGGAGAGCGTGACTTGAGCATCGTCCTGCCCCACATCACCGTCGTGTTCAACCCGCCGTCCGTCACTGACGGCGTGGGCACGTTCAACGTCAAGGCCATCCAGTCCTGGAGCGATCTGGCCGAATACGTCGAGCAGACTAACAACCTGATCGACGCGCTGAACGACCTGGCAGACGACATCATGGCCGAGGCCGCCGCCGACGTGCTGGACAAGCACCTCAGCGGCCTGGACACCTCCAGCGCGGCGGCGATCACCAGCAGCAACACAGTGATCGAGGCGTTTGGGCAATTGCAGGCGCAGGTGTCCGGCAAGGCGCAGGCGGCGCCGGCGCCCGAGGTCAAGACAGCCGCGTTCACGGCCGTGGATAGCGGCGACTACGCCTGCAACACCAGCAGCGCTGCTTTCACGGTCACGCCGCCGGCCTCTCCGGCGGCCGGCGCGCGGTTTCAGGTGCGCGACTACGGCCGCACGTTCTCCGCCAACAACCTCACCGTGGCCACCAGCAGCGCCAAGGTGGAGGGCGTGGCCGAGAACTACGTGATCGACCAGAAAGACGCCTGCCGGGTGTTCACCTACATCGATTCAACCAAGGGCTGGATGGTCAGCCGCTGATCAAGGGAAGGTACACCGAGATGCTCGACTCCGATCTTTTCCCCGCCGGGGGTGGCGGCGGCTACCGGCGCGACGTGCTGCACTGCACGGTGTCCAGCACCTGGACGGCGCCGGAAGACTGCATCGTCTGCGTGCGCGCGCTGGGTGCGGCGGGCGATGGCGCATCGGGGGCAACATCGCCCTACAGCGGCGCCGGCGGCAATGGCGCGACCATCGCCTTCAAAAAGGTGGCGGTGGCCCAGGGCGCGACCCTGACCTTCACCGTCCCCAACCCTGGCAGTGCCCTGACGGTCACCGGCACCGGCATCAGCCTGAGCGTGCCCAGCGGCACCGCCGCCTCGACCAACGCCACGCCGGCGGCCAACACCGCGCCCACGGGGGCCGACTGGTACATCCTGGGCGGCCGTGGCGGCGCCGGGACGACCGGCAACGGCCGCCCCGGCGGTGGCGGTGGCGCTGCCCCGCTGCGCCTGGTGCAGCCCGGCACACCTCCGGCGGCGACGAACACCGCTGGCGCTGCCGGCACGGGCGGCGCGGGCGCGATGGGCAGCGCCGGCACGAAGGGCGGCGGCTCCTGGGACACGGCGGGCAACGCCCCGCCCGGCGGCGCGAGCCTGCCCGACTTCCTGCTGCTCGGCCTGAACGGCGCTGGCGGTGCCGTGGGGGGCACCGGCGGCACTGGCGGCACTGGTGGCATTGGCGCCGGTGGCGGCGGCGGGGGCGGCAACGGCGCGGGCGGCGGCGGCGCTGGCGGCGCGGGAGGCATTGGCGGTGGTGGTGGAGGTGGTGGCGGCAACACCAGCAACAGCAATATCAACGCTCGCGGCGGCGCCGGCGGGCTTGGCGGCGGTGGTGGCGGCGGCGGCAGCAACAGCGGCAGCGGCAGCGGCTCGACCCAGGTCGGCGATGGCGGCGATGGCGGGCGCGGCCTGCTCGTCCTCGAAGTCTTCACCGCCCTCTGATCAATCGAAACGGAACCCTTTTTTCAACCTGGAGAACTGCATCATGGCTTGGCTCATCAACTTCCTGAAATCCCTGTTCGGCATCAAGAGCGCGGCGCAGACGAGCAGCACGGCGCGCGCTGATCAACTGGTGCCTGCCGACTATTCGGAGAGCTTCTTCAGCGGCCGGCTGGGCAACGTGCCGATCCCGCCGTATAAGCTGCCGGCCGGCGCGCGCGGATACGGTTCGGACGGCGAGTACACCAGGTACGCCTTCGACCCGCGCTTCTATGACGCGGCGAAAGGCCGCATCCTGGGCAGCGGCGGGCTGTACATCGACGTGGCGACGCGCACGCGCTACTACCCCGATGGCGCCACCGACCAGGTAGCGCCCGAGGTCATCCGGCAGTGGCTGTACGGCCTGTCTATCGACCCCGCCAGCGTGCCGGGCGACCTGCTGTCGCTGGCGCTGGTCAACGCCCCGCGCCAGATCAGCCGCTCGCCGCTCGGCGCGGGGCAGGGCGCCTTCGGGGCCTGATCATGGACGCGGCCGCGCGCCCAGTCCGCCTGCCGGCGCCGTCCTGGCGGCGCCGCAGCCTCTACGCCTTCGGCGCTGTGATGGTGATGGCCGACATGCTCGGCACCGCCGCCCTGGGGCTGTGGGCGCAGCGCTCGCTGAGTCACGTCGCCGCCGCGCTGACCGGCCTGGGGGATTGGTTGTCGCTGGGCTTCGCCGTCAGCGCGGCCGCGCTGCTGCCCTTCGTCGCGGCGCAGTTGCGCGCCGGCCCGCAGGCGCGCTGGCCGGTGCTGCTGCTGTGCACCGGCTGTTTCGCGGCCGCGCTGTTGTGGGTGGGCGTGGCCTACGTCGCCCGCAATGCCGACCTGGCCGTGCTGCGCCTGATGTACCTGTGGCAGGGCGTCTCGGCCTCGGCGCTGATGCTGCTGGTGGCCGCCAACTGCAACGCCGCCCTGCGCTCGGCCCAGGGCCTTGACGACGTGCGTCCCAGATCCTGGCGCGCCTCCAACCGCATCCCCCTCGAATGACCAAGACCCTCAACGCCCACGGGCGCGCCGCCGCCCGGCGGCAGGGCCAGCGCGTACAGCGCGGTGGTGGTGGTGACGTACACGGTGGCCTCTGCGGGCACCAGCGCGAGGCCCACCACCGCGGTGTCAAAGGCGGTGCAAGTGGGCGGCACGGCCATGGCCGCGCA
>JAURHQ010000308.1 GCA_030833185.1 Gammaproteobacteria bacterium
TGCCTCCTCCTCACCTACCTGCCCGCCTTGCTGCTGCACACAGGACGATGAACAGCACCCAAGCAGCAGCAGCAGCAGCAGCAGTGATGATAGCAGCAGCAGCAGTCAACCTACGCAGCAGCAGCAGCTGCCGCGCGAGGTGCTGGCCGGCTTCGAGCCTACCGAGTCGGCGCCGGCGACGACCGTGGTCGACGCGAACGGCGGGGTGAAAGGCAAGCGCAAGAGCAAGAAGGACCGGCTCCGCGAAGCGGCTGCCGCCAGCCCCCCCGCCGCGCCTGCCGGCGGCTTTGTCTGGCCGGCGTGGCGGCCGCGCGAAGTCGAGGACTGATTAGGGGTTGCAGCGGTCGCAGCGCGAGGCGTCCGCCCAGGGCAGCCCGCCGCGCGGGCGCCGCTCGTGACGGGCGCAGTGGCTGCAGGACCAGATTTCAGCGACCACCTCGCGAGTTGGTTGCCGGCACCACTCGCAAGGCAGTCCGCGCGCCAGATCGCTGATCCGAAAGCCGGGCGTCGCGCAGTCGGGGCAGGCCGACTTCAGCAGACTCATGAGGTGCGCGCCCGCCTGACGAATCAGCGTCTGGCGGGTCGGATTGGCGTGCGCGCGCAGGTCGTTCTCTGCATACACCGCACCGCTGGCCGAGGCGGCACGGGTGGCGTAGAAGGCGGACGCGAGCATGGCGGGGTCGGACAGCCCCTTGAACTGCGGCGGGGCATCGGCATGGTCCGGTCGTAACACCAGATGATGCATGGGAAAGCCCGCCGTCCGTGCAAAGTCATGCATGGCGGTGAGATCGCGCACCGTGGCTTGTGCGGCCGCCGCCGGGCCGTCGGCATAGCCCAGCAGTTCGAGCCCGGTTTGCGGGTCCAGCCACAGTACGATTTCGGTATCCCAGGCCAGCAGCCCGCTGTGCGGATCCGCGCCGAACGCGCCTTCGCTGGCCATGCCGAGCGTGCAGCCGCTGAGCTGCATCCCCAGTTGGGCCTTGCGCCGGGCCGCGTCGCGCTGCGAGCCGGCGCGCGGGATTTCGCGGGTGAAGCTGCCGAGTTCATCCGTATCAAAGCTGTCGACGTGGACCAGCCTGGCGCCCAGTTCTTCCGCCAGCAGCGGGCCGAGCAGCGCTTCCTTGCCGTGCCGGGTGAGCAAGGCCACGCCTTGGTTGCGGCAGCGGGCCAGATAGTCCCCTGAGCGGGCGGTGTCATTCGTGCGCATGTGCAAATTCGCTCCATGAGTTAGTCGTGCGGACTTCAATGCCGGTCTTGGCCAGGCGGAACAGGTACAGCCAGCGATTGCCGACCAATTGGGCGACCACGGGGTGCTCGGCAATCACCCGGTCAATGGCTTCCTGCGGCGCATCGATGAACACCGACAGCCGCAGTGGCGCATGCCGCCACTGCGCGCCGTCGTGCAAGGACTGCAGCGGCAGGCCGATGCGGAGGTCGCCGCCGTTCCCTTCAAACACGCCGATGTTGCCGCCGACCACGTTGTGCAACAGCTTGTTGCCGCTGCCGTAGCGCTGCGGGTCGACGGTCGAGCCGTAGTACTGCAGGTTGATCCAGTTGGTGACCACCATCGGCGCCGTCATCAGCAGCGTCAGCACCGCGCCATCCGGGTCTTGCCGGTAGTCGTAGTCGTGCAGAAAGCTGCGCCCGCCCAAATCCAGCCCGCGTGTTCTGGCGCGCGGCGCAATGATGAATGCCGCGTTGTTGGCCAGTCCCCATTCGGGCCGGGTTTCGGCCCAGTTGCGGGATTTCTTGTCGACCGCGGCCGCCAGCGCTGCGGCATCATGACGAAGATCCCCGAGGCCGAGCGCCGGGGCACGTTCGGCCCGCGCCAGTTCGCCGGCTCGGGCGAGCGCCTGGGTCAAGGCGGCCAGCGCCGGCTGTACGGCCGCCGGCGCCCTTTCGCTGTCGAACAGCGTCACGCGGTCGGTGGTGGTGTGGTGGAGCGCGGCGATAAACCAGGTGCTGGCCGGCAGGACAATGCCGTGTTCGAGCAGCCCGCTACGCACCGCCGGATCGTTCAGCAGTTCGGCCAACACCCGCGCATTCACTTCACCCGTCTGTCCGCAGCAGGCACCACAGTCGAGACCGGCGGCATGCGCGTTGTTGCGGGTTTCACTGCCGTGCCCGGCCAGCAGTACCAGCGGCGCAAAACCCTGACGCAGGCTCATGGCATTGAGGATGCCGGCAGCCAGCGCGCTGCGTTCGGCCGGCGGCAGCGCCAGCACCGGGCGCAGGCTGTGGGCCTGGGCGGCGCTAAGGCCGGGCGGCCCCGCGGCCTGATCCAGACCCAGGCTCTGTTGCAGCAGATGCCCGAGGTAACCGAGCCCGAGGGTTTCCACCCGCGCGAAGGCCGAGGCCGGCAGGCGCCGGAACGGCTCGGCGCCGGCGTCGGCGGCGAGCCGCTCTTGGCGTTGCGCCGCGAGCAGCCGGTCCTCGGCAGCGAGACCCGTGCTGTCGGTTACCGTCTGGCTGGGCGCGAGCAGGCCCGGCAACTGCGGCCAGGTGGCCTCGGTACCCAGCGGCCGATAGGCAATGGGCAGCCCGAAAAACCCGGCAAAGCCGCGTGTTTCGATCCCCGGTGCGCTGGCTTCCAGCGCGCGCCGGAATACTTCGGAGCGGACATCGATACAGAACACCGCCTGCACCGCCGGCACGCCGGTGGGCGGGGTCTCGGGCGTCTGCGCGAGCGCGCTGGCCAGTCCGCGCTGGTAGGTCATTTCCTGTGCACGTTGCCAGACGCTGGCGGCGTCGCTGCGGTGATCCGCTGGCACGGGCGCGTGGAGCGCCGCCTGCCAGCGCACAAACGGCGAGTCGGCGTCGCGTTGGCCGTCGTCCAGCAAATACTCCCAGCCCAGGCGCACCGCCAGCAGGTCAAGGATTTGTGCGTCATCGGTCCCGTCGAGCCGGGCCTGCCAGCGCTCCCAGGCGCACCAGGCGGCCCAACCGCCAATCGCCAGCAGGGCGCGCAGGCACAGCCGCGCCACGCCCTCGGCGGTGAGTCCCAGCCCGCCCGCCAGGGCTGCCAGCAGCGCGGTCGGCGTGTCGGGCAAAGCCTGCGCCCGGACGCGGATTTCCGGGGCGTGCATCAGCAGCGCCACGCTATGGTCATCGCGCAGCGTGGCCAGCCAGTGCGCGTAGAGGTTGGCGGCGCGCACCGGCTGCCATTC
>JAURHQ010000309.1 GCA_030833185.1 Gammaproteobacteria bacterium
TCAGGATTATGAGGTAGCTATCGATTTACTGAATACTTCCACTCGTGAAGAAGCGTTGCAATATGTAAAGTCGCTCGCATCGAAATATGAATGGAATGATGGTTCTGCCGTAGCGCGTGATTTTCGCATGTTGGTTGAACGTCGTCACCAATGGGATGCAGGACGTGGCGCTGGGATTTGAGCGGGGGACCGGCGATGAGCTCGAACGGGCCCCTCGTGCGCCCGGCGAAGCCTTGATCGACCGCACCGCGCTGATGCTGATGATCCCGCCGGCCCTCTACATGGCGACCGCCGCGATCGCACTGTTCGCCTGGCGGATTCAGGCCGGAGATACGATTGACGCCGCGAGAAACCTGGTGCTGTTCACGACCGTGCTGTTCCAGAACGCTTACGTCCTGAGCATGCGCTCCGAGCGCAAGGCGGTGCTGCATCTCCCGCTGCTCGGTAATCCCTGGCTGCTGGCCGGAGTGATGGGTGCGCTGCTTCTGCAGCTTATCGCCCAGCACGTCCCGCTGTTCGGTGCCGTGCTCGGAACCGCACCTATGGCGTTCGCCGAATATGGGCTAGCGCTGGCAGCGGCGCTTGGGCTTGCGCTGGTGACGGAGGTGACGAAATTCCTCATCTTCGGACGCGCCGTTCGGCGGCGGTAACGTACTGCCAGATCAGGTGCGGTCCGTTCATTTGTCGGATATCGCGCTCGCTTGCTTGGTCAGACGCCGACCCCGCATCCTATCTTGATAGCGTGTCGCAGGGGACAAGGGCGCTGCCGACCGCGCGGCGAGGTGTGGTTTCGCTTTTAGCACGCGAACATGACGACTTAGAGTCGGATTCGAAACTAATCCTTTGAATGACAGTGTCTTGCGGCACGCCGGATGAAGGCTTGGACCGAGGCCGCGAAGAGCCAAGCGGTGGCAGATGCGATGGTTTGCTCGAAGTCCTTGGCAAGTCGGCGATTTCGGTTGAGCCAGGCGATTGTCCGTTCGACAACCCACCGGCGAGGCAAGACTTCGAAGCCTTTGACCATGTCGGAGCGTTTGACGATCGCGATCATCCAGCTACCCAAAGGCTTCAGGGCCTCCTTCAGTTTCTGGCCAGCATATCCGCCATCAGCGAACACGTGCCGCAGCCAGGGAAACCGCTGGATGACGCCGCCCAAGACCATCGGAGCTCCATCGCGATCCTGAATGTCAGCGGTATGAACGACGGCGTGAACCAGATTGCCTTCGGTGTCGGTTAGGATGTGACGCTTGCGTCCCTTGATCTTCTTTCCAGCATCGTAGCCCCGAGGCCCGCCACTTTCAGTGGTTTTGACGCTCTGGCTGTCGATCACACCGGCGCTGGGCGAGGCCTCACGCCCCTGTCCTTCACGGATCAGCATAAGAAGGCCATGGTTCAAGGCCTGCCATAGCCCGGTATCGCGCCAGATGTAGAACCAGCGTCGCACCGTTGAGACCGGTGGAAAGCAAGGTGGCAGCATTCGCCATGGCAGCCCACCCCGGAGCAGGTAGAAGATGGCCTCAACAATCCGGCGCATCTCCCACTTCCGTGGTCGACCTGTCCTTGCTGGTGGAGGAAGAAGGGGCTCGAAGATAGCCCATTCGGCATCGGTTAAATCTGTTGGCAAAGCCAGCATGCTTCGCGCATGGAGAGCGCGAGTGGTATCGGTCCACATCGTTGTATCCAAGGTAGTTTTTGGCGAAACCCCTGAATCAACGACTGGGCTGGCCGTCAAGCTAACCCACTGATACCACTCAACTTAGTTTCGGATCGGGCTCTTAGGCCAGGACACCGCCCAGAACCAAAAACATCTAGACTGCGAGTGCCCGAGGTGGATCGTCTGCCAGAACCTCCTTGGTGGCTCAAGCAGCCTTGAGGCAATCCGCTATCGGCGATTGCCCATGAAACGCAACAGGAACAGGAACAGATTGATGAAGTCGAGGTAGAGGGTCAGCGCACCCATCACCATAGACTTGCCCCGGAACTCGCTACCTTCCACTGAGAAGTAGATGCTTTTGATCCGCTGCGTATCGTACGCTGTGAGCCCGGCGAATAGCAGGACACCAACGGCACTGACGATGAGGTCCATTGTCGAAGACTTCAGGAACATGTTAACGATCATCGCGATGAGCAATCCGATCAGGCCCATGATCAGGAAGGTTCCAAAAGGCGACAAATCCCTTTTCGTGGTGTAGCCCCATAGGCTCAATCCGCCAAACGCCGCCGCAGCGACGAAGAAGGTGCGCGCAATGCTGACGCCTGTGTAGGCGAGCAGAATTGTCGACAGCGACACACCCATCAGCGCCGCGTAGGCCCAGAACAATGTCTTGGCGGCATTCTCCGACAGTCGGCTGATGCCGAAGCTCAACGCAAAAACGAAGACCAACGGTGCGAACACCGCGACCCATCCCAGCAGAGTTGGAGCACCATTCGTGGCAAAAAACAGAGCGCGAACGGGAGCGCTGCTGGCAACGAACAACGCGATCAGGCCAGTCAGTAAAACGCCGCTCGCCATGTAGTTGTAAACGCCCAACATGTAGGACCGCAGTCCCGCATCATAGGCCGCTATAGCAGGAGCCGCAGTGTCGGGTTGGGGGACCCGCGGTGCGCTAGGCTTGAGCGACTCGGCCATTGTCAGTGCTCCCTCTGCATATAAGGTGAACGGTCGGTCCATTCGCGGCTGCCGCGTCGGGCGGCACGCCGGCGGCCGCGCAATTGCTTAGCCTGAGCGACGCTTAAGCTCCACGATGTCGTTGGCCCTGACGTCACCGGACACCTTGATCGCTTTCGCAAAGTGATTATCGATCACCGAATCAATCCGGACCGTGCCGACTTCGACGCGCGTGAACAGGGGTGCCCCGCGCGGGCCATGAGGATGTTCTTTGTTCTGGTAGACGTTGAGGATCTGCCCAGGTTGAGCACCGTCCGCCTTGCCCACACAAAGTACGAGGTTGGCCTGACCTGCCTTGACGACGCTGCCGCGCATGAGGATCGCATGCCACAGCCCCGGCGTGCGGGCGGCGGGCTGAGCGATGACCGCGACAGGGGCGGTCACTACGAGAAGTGCGGTCGCCAGCAAGAAGCGTCGGGCCTGCATCGTGATCTCCTGGAGGTCCTGGGGCTTGGACCGATAACAGCACCTAGCATCCAGCGCGACATT
>JAURHQ010000030.1 GCA_030833185.1 Gammaproteobacteria bacterium
TGCGTCCGTGGCCGCGGGCATACATCTGCGGCAGCACCGCGCGGGTCATGAGAAAAGTGCCACGAACGTGTACCGCCATCACCCGGTCCCACACCGCGACCGGCAGTTCATGCACCTGACCAGCCACCGCGATCCCGGCGTTATTCACCAGAATATCCACCCGCCCGAACGCCGCCGTCGCGGCCGCGACCAGCGCGCCAGCCTCGGCCTCGTCGCTCACATCCGCCTGCACCACCAGCGCCTGACGCCCCAGCGCCCGAACCTCCTCCGCAACCGCCGCAGCCTGCGTCGCCTCGGCCGCAGTGGGGTGGTTGATGACGACATCCGCGCCGGCGGCGGCGAAAGCCAGCGCCACGCCACGGCCGATGCCGGAACTGCTGCCGGTGATGAGGGCCCTGCAATTATCCAACATGGTGGTTTTCCTCTGGCGGCTCGTGCGCCCTCCCGTCTGCCTGCGTGGCGTGACCCAAGGCAGCGCCTGCGGTCACTTCCTTCCGATCCGGAGGAATGCGCGACGGCCAATCGACGCCGGCCGGCGTAGAGTCGCGCTCCGGTCAAGCCGTGGTCTGTGCTTGCCCGTCTTTTTGAACGAGGCCTAAGAACTTGAGCAGTCTTTTTTCGGTCGCCCGTAGCGCTGGCAGCCAGTCCGCCTGGACGCCGGTCATTGTGCTGGGTGGCGACCCGGCGGCGGGCAACATTTGCGCGAACGCGCTGAATGCCGCGCTGGTCCAGACCGAATACCTGACGTCGCTGGAGGCCTACCTCGAACGCGCCACCCCGCAAGTGCTGATTCTGGACATCGCCCCCAGCAGTCTCGACGTGTGCAGCGTGATCCAGTTTATCCGCCGCATCGAACCGGCGCCGGCGCTCATCCTGCTCAGCGCCCACGGCCCGTCGATCTTGCGCAGCTTCGCCGCCAACGCCAAATCCATTGGACTGGAAATCCTCGGCACGCTCAACAAGCCGGTCGAGTTGGACACGCTGGTCGCCCTCGTACAGGGTCGGCTAAGGGCGTTCGACACGCTGGCGCCGGCGCCAGTCGTGGCCAAGATTCAGCCCACGCCGCTGCCGAGCAGCGAAGCGCTGGACCTGTTTGACGCCGGCGCGCTGGAGGCTTACCTACAGCCCAAGTTTCGCTTGTCTGACCTGAGTATTTCGGGGTTTGAAACCCTCGCGCGCATCAACCACCCCCAACTCGGCGTGCTGGCGCCCGGGCGGTTTCTGGCGCCACTGCTGGAAAACGGCGCTGGTCCCGCGCTGACGCTGCAAATGCTGATCGGCGCGGCGCGCAGTCGCGCCAGACTGGCTCGCTATCAGGGCGATCGGGCATGGCAGTACGCCGTCAACGTCACCGCCGACCTGCCGGTGCAGGACAATCCCGACTGGCTGAAGCTGCAAGTCGAATCGCTGGGCATGGACCCCGCCAACCTGATGATTGAAATTCCCGAGGCGACGCTGTCGGAAGACCTTCTCATCTGGCACCGCGTGCTGACGCAGGCGCGGCTGATGGGGATAGGCGTATCGCTGGATGATTTTGGCTGTCAGGCGGCCAACCTTGAACGACTGCTGCTGTTGCCGCTCACGGAAGTCAAAGTTGATCGCATGTTTCTGGACCACGCGATGAACGATCGCGACGCGCGCCGCTTGCTGGGCAGCATTAACCGCATGATCAAGGATCTGGGCATGCTCAGCGTGGTCGAAGGCGTTTCTTCGGCAGACATGCTGAGCCTGGCGATCGACGCGGGTTTCGACTACGCGCAGGGCTTTCATCTGGGCCTGCCGCTGACGCTGGCGGACACCGAAGCCTTCGTGATCGCGCGCGACGAAATCGTCTAGGAAAAGCATCCATTTCGGGTAGAGAGCCGGTTGCACCGGCCGACCGCGCAACGCTAAATGCAAGCGTCCCTAAAGAGCCATGTGGCGCCGTCCATCCCGAGAGATGCCAACTATGCCCGGATTAGAAACGCTGCAGCGCGCAGGCGACTGCACTGTTCAGGAATCGCGTAGCGTACCGACGAGTCGTCGTGGCCTGTGGCGCGTGCATGTGCCCCAGACCGACACCGCCGGTACGCAGGCCAGCTATGCCCTGCAGGCGCTGGAATACGCCATGCAATGGCTGGACGCTAACCCGGACCCCACCAAGCGCATGCGCGTGCCGGTGAGCACCCGCTGCTGGTATGAACCTGCGTTCGTTCCGCGTCTGGCCGAGCTGGTCGATGCCCATCACGGCGTTTTGCCGCGCCTGCTGATCGAAATCGAGCACGAGTGCCTGCTGAAGTCCGCCACCGTGGTCCGCAACGCGCTGGCCGAAGCGGGCGCCCCCGATCTGCGGCTCGCGGTGCGACTGGGCGCCCAGCCCACCCCGCTGCGCAGCGAACTGCGCGCCGCCCGCGTGGGCTTCCTGATCGTGACGGCCGAAACGCTGCGCACGACGCCGGAGCAGCCGACTGAATTACTGTTTCTGAAGAAGCTTGCGACGGCCGCCGGTGCCAAGCTGGAGCTGGAAGGCGTGCAACTGGGCGCAGCGCGCCTCGGCACGCGACCGGCGCTTGGCGAGCGGCTGCACTGACTGATGCAGCCTGGCGGGCGCTGTCTGCACACACGCCACCGGGCTGAACACCGCAAGCGGCGCGCGATCTGAGCCACCGCCAGCCATGAGCTCGCCCGATCCGCTGCAGCTGAGAATTGAAGAACTCAAACGCGAGTTCTTGAAGACCCGCACCGACCGCCAGCGCTTCGATAGCCTGAAGCAGCGGCTGGCGCTGCTGAAAGAGTGGCTCTCGCTGAGCCAGCGTCGACTCGAAGCGATCCGCGACGGGCGCGAGCCGGCGCTAAATCCTCTGCTTGATCCCATGCCGGCTGACGCGGCCGAGGACGGCCTGCAGACAGCGCCTGGCGAACCGCCGGTGCAAGCGGTGGAGGAAGCAAGCAGCCTGTGGGTCCGCTTACTGACCAGCGTTGAGGTCGACGGGATGCTGTTTCCTGCCGGCGTGATCGTGCAGGTGCCCGCCTCACGCGCCGATGAACTGCTGGCCACCGAGGCTGCTGCGCTAGTCACGCCGGCGAGCTTCTCTGCGGAAGTCGCCGGCACCGCCGCGAGGACGGCGGCGGACGACGTCGATCGCGCTGTGCTCCCCGCAAGCCCAGGAGAGACCGAGGCCAGCGAGGCCCCGGTTCACGAACCTGCCTGAACCTGAGGGCTTAGCGCATATCGCTGAGGCTGGTCTTGATCATCTCATCGTAGGTGCTGAGTGATTTGGCCTGCGCGGAAAACGCGTTTTGGACCGCGATCAGAGAGGTCAACTGATCCATCAGATTGACGTTGGCCTGTTCGAGTTGCCGCTGCTGCAGGCTGGTTTGCGCGCCGTCGGCGACCCCGAAAATGGCCGGACCGCTGGCGGCTGATTCGCCGTACTGGGATTCCGACAACGCCTGCAGGCCACCTTCGACCGGGAATTTGGCAATCGCCACGGTGCCGACCAGCGTAGCGCCCTTGGCATCACTCAAAATCATTTGTCCCTTGGCATCAACGGCCAGCGAGGCATCGGCCGCGAGAGGCGCTGGCAGTCTGAGCGGCGTGGGTGCCGACCCGCCCGCGGCCTCGGCGCGACTCCCCGGATAACCCAGCAGGGCATAGCCGCCATCGCTCACGATGTGGCCGTCGGCACTCAGGGAAAAATTGCCCGCGCGGGTGTAGCGCTGCTCCTCACCGTCGGCGGTCACGAAAAAGCCTGGGCCGGTCAGCGCAAAATCGAGCGCGTTGCTCGTGCCCTGCAGCGGCCCTTGCGTCGGGTTGCGGGTGACCATCGCCGGTTCGGCGCCGCCACCGCCGCTCGGCGTTTGCCAGGCATCAAGCGTAAATGCGCGCTCGCCCTTGAACGCCGTTGAGCGGACGTTACTGATGTTGTCCTGCAGGGTTCTGAGGATATGATTTGAGCCGTTAAGGCCACTGACCGCAATTCGGTTAATCATCGCATCGATCTTCAATAGGAGACCGTGCAACACAGCACTATTCGTGCCACGCAAGCTGCAATCACCGCCATGGTACTAAGCACCAAACAACTCTCTCGCCTCGGCGCCAAAGCCCGTCGGGTGCCACCGGACGAGGCAGCGATCCAGGCCGGGCGCCGGGCAATCGTGGCCTTGATCGATGAGTTCTGGATTTACTACCGCAACCCGTCCGAGTACGCCGCCGTCGAAGACCCCGCAGCGGCGGTGCCGCGCTATGTCAGCGGAGTTTGGACCCGCAGCGAGCCGCTGATCGCCAACGGACTGGAGGGCGTTTCGGTGCGCATTCCTTACGGCGGGCGTTACCTCCCGCTGACGGCCGATGGCCGGGAGGAGATCCTGCTCACAGCGCCCACCGGGTCGGAACTCGAGGAACTGCTGGCCTCAATCAAACACGCGGTCTCCATCGGTCGCGCCGACAAGTTTCTGCTCGCGCTGGGGCAGCACGCACCGCTACCGATGCCCGCGCCCTGATCGGCCGCCGCGCTCAGTCGAGCGCGAAGTCACCGCGCAGCTTGTTATAGATCTGCTGGGCGGCTTCGGTCTTCAACTGGCTGACGCGCCCCACGCTCACGTCCATCACCGCTGCAATTTCGCGCAGGTTCAATTCCTCCACGTAGTACAGCTGCATCACGAGCTTCAGGCGGTCGCTGAGTCCGGCCAGCGCGACCTCCAGCTTCTGGGCCAGCTGTTCGCGCTCGATTTCTTCGTCCGGTCCCGGACCCGCGTGCGCGATCCACATCCCGTAGGCTTCGTTCAGTTCGTCCAGCGACTCGACCTTGCGCCCGGCGTTTTCTTCTTCCCAGGACCGCAGTTCCTGTTCGTGGATATTGAGATGCGCGGCGAGTTCTGCGGCGCTCGGTTCGCGCTGCCCCGTCTCGGCCAGCGTCTTGCGCGCTTCCCGTAACTGCTTCTTGCGCTGAACCACCACGCGCGACAGTTGCGCATGTCGCCGGACAAAATCGATCACCGCGCCGCGAATGCGTTGCGAGGCGTAAATGGAAAACTCTTCGTCTGGCACGTGCTGGCTGCGGTTCGCCGCTTCGACCAGACCGACCATGCCGGCCTGGACCAGATCGTCGATTTCCAGCGCGCGCCCCACGCGGCCATGCACGTGCCAGGCGATCTTCTTGACCATGGGCATCACGGTCTTGATGCGTGCCTGCAGGGCGGTCGCGTCCAGCGTCGCGCCGGGGTACTTCACGCCAGTCCTCCCGCGGCCAGTTCGGCGGCCAATTCGCCGCGGTCGGGCAAATCGGCGGGATTTCGCGGCCGTTGGGCGTAGCGCACCAGTCGGCCCGCCACCGCCGCAAGGTCTCGCGCCGCCGAGGACGCCGGCGCATGCCGGACCACCGGCACACAGCGCCGGATCGCCTCGTTGACCGCCGTGTCGCGTCGAACCGCACCGAGGTAACGGAGCTCGGCCTGCAAGAAGCGTGAGACCACCGACTGGAAGCGGGCAAACAGCTGCTTGCCTTCCGCCTCGGAAGCAACGCCGTTCACGACGAGATCAAAGCACTGTCGCTTGTAGGTCAAGTTGAGTTCTTTAACAGTTGAATAGGCGTCCAGAAACGACGTGGGCTCACCGGTCAACACCACCAGCGCCACCTCCGCCGAGTGGGCGTAATGCAAGGCGGTATCGTCGGCGCCGGCCGGGCAGTCGATTACCACCAGCTCGTAGTCACCCATCAAGTCACCCAGCTGATCGGCCGCGCGCCGCCGATGCTGCTCATCGGCGGTGAGGAGTTCGTGGGCCCCATTCGAGCCCGCGACCATGTCGATTTTCCAGGGCGTGTGCTCCACGAGGTCGGCCATGGCCACCTCGCCGGTGGTGAGTTCGGCCAGCGTGCGCGAAGGTTTTACCCCCATCAGGATGTGTGCGTTGGCCAGACCGCTATCGCCGTCGAACAGCAGGACCTTGCGACCAAACCCCCACGCGGCCTCGATGGCGAGGTTCACCGAGAGCGTGGTCTTGCCCACGCCGCCCTTGCCGCTTACCACGGCCACCGTCAAGGTATTAAAAGACATCTCGCCGCCGCCTGTAGTCATGCCGCGCACGCCGTCCATTGCGTTTGTTCGAACCAGTCCTTGAGGTTCGACGCCGAAAATTCGCTCATCCGCACCAGACTTCGCGCGCCTTCTGCGCACGCTGCAATCTTTGCTTGCTGGGCAAGAATACCGGCGAGCAAGGTACCTGTGGGCTTAACCTCGTCCATCTTGGTGAGGATCACTTCCTTCGAGAATTCGGCGGCGCCGGCCAGGATGAGCCGGCACGCCTGCTCGCTCATGGCCGCCTCGATCGCGACCAGCGGCAGCACCTGATAGCGCCCACTCAGCGTGGCGACCAGCCGGCGCGAAGCCGCCAGACTTGCCTGCAAATCGGAGGGCATATCGAGGCACACGGTGAAGCCGCGCCCCACGAGATTGTCGAAGCCCGCATAGTCCGTCGACAGCGACAACACCGGGATCTCCAGCAGCCGCCCGATCTGGCGCATGTATTCCAGCGCCCCGGCTTTCTGCTGATCGGTGGCGGCCAGCACCAGCTTGCGCTCGGGACTCGCGCGCTTGAGTTGCGCCGCCAAGCGCGCCACCGTCGACGACTTACCCGACCCCGACGCGCCGTGCACAAAAATGACGTCGGCCGCCGCGAGGCGCTGGCTCAGGTCGGGCGCACAGAGGCGCTGATACAGCTGCGCCAGCGGATCGCCCGGCCCCAGATCGTGCAGCAGGGCCGCATTGAGGCCCCAGTCCAGCAAGGGCTTCAACTGCAGATTGACCGCTGCTGCAGCCGCCGGCCGGCGGGGTTCCATCAGCAGGGCCGTGATGTCGTCCAGTCGCTTGATGATGCCCTCGATCCGGTCCTCCCTGGCCGCCGCGCTCGCCGCGGGCCGGCCTGACGTAGGCGTCGCCACCTTGGCCGCGGGCATCGGTGGCGGGGACGGCGGACTGCCGCCAAGCAGGGCGTTCGTGCTCCGCACTTCGTTGAGCACGCGATTGAAGTTCTCCCGTTGGGTGGCCGCCGTCGGCAGGTCGTTAATCCCGGCCACCACTTCCACCCCGTCCTTCACGCGACGCGTTTCAAGAATCAGCGCGGTGGGACCTAATTCCCTCGCGATGATTTCCAGCGCTTCCTTGCTGTCTTCTGCAAATACCACGGTCTTGCGCATGTCGATTACTCCTTAAAATGCCTATTTGCCGAGAACGGTGACGACATCAACGGTTTTGGACGAAGGGATTTCGTTGTAGGCCAGCACCGTCAGGTCGGTGACGTGGCCACGGAAGATCAGGGAAAGCGCGTACCGCAGCGCCGGCGTGGTGACCAGCACGAGCGGACGGTCCGCGCCGGCGGCCTTGTCGGATTCGGCGGCGAGGATTTCGCCCAATTTGCGAATGAGCCCGGGCTCGATGCCCAGCGGGTCGCCGGCCGCCTGCTTGAGCGACTGGTGCAGCAGCTGTTCCAAATCGCTCTCAATGGTCACCACCCGCAGCGGGTCGCGTACCGCGCTGATTTTCTGGATCAGAATCGTGCCCAGCGCCGGGCGGATGCTTTCGGCCAGATCGCGCGGCTCCTTGCCTTTGACGGCGGTGGCCGCGATCGCGTCGAGCACGCGACGCAGGTCAACGATCGGCACGCGCTCGGCCAGCAGATGCCGCAGCACGGTAGTCAGCGTGTGCAGCGGCACAATCTTCGGCACGACGTTGGCGACCAGATTGGGGCTGGAGCGCCCGAGGTTATCGAGCAGCGACTGCACGTCGTCCTGATCGAGCAGTTCGGCGGCGTGCCGTTGCAGCAGCGACTGCAGGTGCGTCGCGATCACCGTGCTGCTGTCGACGATGGTGTAGCCAGCGGCGCGCGCACGTTCGCGGTCGAGATGGTCCACCCAGATCGCTTCCAGCCCGAAGCAGGGGTCGACCACTTTGTTCCCCGGTAGATCAAAAGCCGCCTGCCCGGAATTGATGGCCAGCACGCGATCGGGCTCCACGCGGTCTTCGCCCACAATCATCCCGCCGAGCAGGATGCGATAGGCGTTGGGCTCAAGACTGAGGTTGTCGGTGATGCGCACCATCGGCACGACGATGCCCAATTCGCGCGAGAGCTGTTTGCGAATGCCGTTGATTCGCGCCACCAGCGGCGAGTCCTCGCCCTGGTCGGCCAGCGGCGCGAGCGAATAGCCGACTTCCAGCTTCACCCTCGAGGACTCACTGATATCGCTGACTTCAATACTGCTGTTATCGCGCGGCAGCAGTTCGGCGACCGGCTCCGTCGGCGCCGCGTCCGACGCGGGCTGCTGCCCCCACAGGCGATAGGCGGTAAAGCCGCCCATCGCGGCGGCGGGCAAAAACAACCAGCCGGGCATGCCGGGCAGCAGGCCGATCAGCCCCATCATTGCCGACGCCGGCCCCCAGGCATGCGGCAAGGCCATCTGCCCCGCAATCTGGCCGCCCAGCTCCTGCCGTTCAGAGGTCCGGGTGATGATGATGGCGGTGGCAATGGAGAGCAGCAGCGAGGGGATCTGCGCCACCAGGCCATCGCCAATGGTGAGCTTGACGTAGATTTCGGCGGCGGCAGCCAGGTCGAGGCCGTGCGTCATCGTGCCGATCAGGAGGCCGCCAAAAATGTTGATTAAGAGAATGATGATGCCGGCGATGGCATCGCCCTTCACAAATTTGCTGGCACCGTCCATCGCGCCATAAAAGTCCGCTTCGCGGGCCACGTCGGCACGACGCAGCTTGGCCTCTTCGTTGGTCAGCAGGCCGGCGTTGAGATCGGCATCGATCGCCATCTGTTTGCCGGGCATAGCGTCAAGCGTGAAGCGCGCGGTGACTTCCGACACGCGTCCGGCGCCTTTGGTGATCACCGCGAGATTGATCACCACCAGAATAATGAAGACCAGAATGCCGATGGTGTAATTGCCACCAATGACAAACTCTCCGAAAGCTTCGATCACATGCCCCGCCGCATCCGGTCCGTTGTGGCCTTCCGCCAGCACCACACGGGTGGACGCGACATTCAGCGCAAGCCGCAGGACCGTGGCGATCAGAAGGACCGAGGGAAAAGCCGAGAAGTCGAGCGGACGATGGGTATTCACGCTGACCATGGCTACCAGCAACGCCAGCATGATGTTGGCCGTAAAGAAGACGTCCAGCAGGATGGTCGGCAGCGGCACCACCATCATCACGATCAGCGCCACGATCAGCAGCGGCATCACGACCCCGCTGTTGAGGAAGCGCCCGGCGGGTTGTCCAAAAAATGACAGGACGTTGATCACGTGTCACAGGCTCCACAGTTTTTGTCACTGAATTGCCAGATCGCGACGATCTGGCTGCTCTCGCCGTCCGACAACGCAAGTTCGGTGCCACTGCTGCGCCCGCAATCCGCTCGCGTTTTCGGCATTGATGGCACTCGAATTGCAAATGCAGCGACGCAAGCGTTCCTGCTTCGGCACTGGAGTACTGACGGATGAAACAACTGCTTTTACTGACGAGCCTCTGTGCGCTGATGGCCTGCGCCCACCAGGCGCCGTCGAATCCCGCACTGCCGCCGACGGACTTGTCCGATCTCGCGGTGGTCGATCTGAAAGGCGTGGGTCACGCCGTCGTCCACGCGCAGCCGGGCAAGAGCCCCGAGCAACAGCGCCTGCTGGCGATCCGCGCCGCGCGCATCGCTGCCCTGCGCGATCTGGCCGAGCAGATTTACGGCGCAAGAATTGAAGGCGACACCACGGTCACCGAAGCGATGGTGCAAAACGACCAGGTTCGGCTGTCGGTCGAAGGCGTGGTGCGCGGCGCGAGCACGGTGCGCATTAATCCCGTGGGCGACGACAGCTATGAAGTCGTGCTGAAAATCAGCGGACGCGAGGTGGTTCGCGCGCTGCAAGCGGCGCGGGGCCGCGGCGTCTGAGCGATGCGAGAAGGCTCGTTCAAATTGGCGCTGGGCTATGCCCTCCTTGCCTGCGCTCTGGCAGCGCCGGCGACGGAACGTGTGCGGGGTCACGGGCGGGCACTGGTGCTCGCGGGTGACGTGGGCGCGGCGGAGCGCGAGGCGCTCTCGCAAGCCTTGCGCGATGCCAGCCTGCAGCAGGGCGCGACGGTCACCGCCGCCAGCGTGCTGGATGCCACGGGCAGTCTCGAAGAAACCACGGTGCTCCATAGCTCACAACAAATGCTCAGCTACGAGTTAATCAGTGCGAGCGTGCAGGACGGCACGGCCGAAGCTACGGTTGAAGCACTGTTCGACGATGGCGTCGCAAACTGCGCGATGCATCAATTAGGCGGCACCATCGAGGTCAGCGTCAGCATCGGCGGACAAGGCACACCGATGGACGCCGCCGGCATTCGCGGCGGCGCCGATTACGAGCCGGCGCTGCGTCAGGCCGTTTTTGACGCGCTGGAGAAGGCGGCGGCGGGCACCCCTTACGCGTTCCGCAAGCCCTTACCCAACGCCTATCAACGACTCACCGTGCCGACACACGACCTGCGGGTGCCACGGGGCACGCTGCAGGTCGCGATGAGTCTGCAGGCCCAGTCGACCACGGTCCAACGCAAAGCGCAGCGGCGGGTGCTGCTGAGCGTGAAGGCGCGCTTCGAGGACAGCTTCAGCCACGAGGCCCGCGAGCTGCCGGCGCTGCAAGAAACGCTGACGGTCGACGCACAGGGCCGGATATCGCGCTCACGTTTGCCAGACCTGCTGGCCGACCAGCTGCAGGCCGCGCTCTGCGCGATGCCGGCACTGCCGCTGCTGCGCGAGGCGGACGCCTTTAGTGTAGAAGTCGGCAGCCTGCACGGCCTCAGTGCGGGCGCGCTGTTCGAAGGAAAATCGTCCGCAGGCGATCGATTTTTTTTCACCGCCACCGTCATCGAACCTGATCGCAGTCGCTTGCGCCCGCTCGGCAAGCTGCCCGCACAGCTCGCCATCTCGCAGGTGACGCTGATGAGCAAGGGATCATGACGCGCGAGCGCCTGCGCCTGAGCGGCGCGCTGCTGCTGGTCGGCCTGACCAGCCCGCTCACGTGGGCAGAGCCTGCGCTGCCGCCGGTGTTAATCCCGGCGCCAAGCGCGGCGTCGGCGCCGCCGACCGCGCCACCCGGCACCGGCTACACCGTGCAGCGGGGCGACACGCTGGATCGCGTGCTGCTGCGGCAGTTCGGCGTCGCGCCGCAGGCACTGAAAGTCTGGCGCGCGCAGGTGGTGGCGCATAACCCGAGCGCATTCAAAGGCCGCAATCCCAATCAGCTGATTCCGGGCCGCCGGCTGCACGCGCCACCCGGCATGGCACCCCTGCATGCAAACCCAGCCACCCCACTTCCGACTCCGGAGCGCCCACGTGCGGCCATCTACTACTACGGTCATTAGACTCGACCTGGCGCTGCTGCTGGCAGTCGGCGTTAGCGTCGGGCCGCAGGCGGCAGCGAATGTGAATGCGGCGCAGACGATGCGCGAACCGCTGCAGCGTTACCTGGAATTGCGCGGCCTTTCGTACACGCACCGCCTTCCCAATATCGATCCCAGACTGAGTATGCCGAGCTGCCCATCCGCGCTCGCGATCCGCCCGCTGGATCGCAGCGGCCTGCAGGTGGAACTGCGTTGTCCGGATTCCAACTGGATGCGGCGCTTCCGGTTCCCGCCAAACGGCGCCGACTGGGCCGCGGTCACCCGACGCCAGGCCCCTGCGGGCACCGAGGCCTCGCCTGCCGAGACGCTGCCCGCAGCAGAATCCGTCGCGGTCACGGCGGCCGCCCTCACCAGAAGGGTGTGGCGCACGACCACCCCGTTGCGGCGCGGGGAAGCGCTGCAGGCGGCGGGTCTTGAACTGGTCGAGGTGCCCGCGGAGGGTCAAGCCGATGCGCTGCCCGATACCACCAACCTGGCGGATTTCACCGCCGTCGCCAATCTCGCCCGTGGTACGGTGCTCACGCCAAGAGTGGTCCAACGCGCGCCGGTAATCGCGCGGGGCGATCTGGTCACCTTGCTGTTCAAAGGGCGGGGATTTGCGATCAGCACCGAGGTTGTGGCGATGGAAAGTGCCGCCATTGGCAGCATCTTCAAGGCGCGCAACCCGGAGACCGGTCAGGACATGAAGGCCCGCGCCGAAGGGCCCGGGCGCGGCGTGATCGATAATTTCTGAGAAAGTCCTAAAACCTCGACGCGACCTGTCGTCTTCACCCTTCGTAAGGGCCCTTTTGCCCTCAACGAAACAGAGGCTGTAACCATGGTAGATAAAATTGACTCAGCGGGGGCAGCGGCCTTAGCCGCCCAGTCCGCAAGGCAAACGCGTCCCGAACGCACGCCCACCGAGGCTGCGCGGGTCGCCGAAGCCCCGCCCGCCCCACCCCGCGAAGTGTCGCGCGAACTCTATGCCGACACCCGGGCATCAACGGCCAGCGAGCCGATGCAGGTGGATCTGGAAGCCGTCAAACGCATCAAGACCCTGATCGAAGAGGGACGCTACCCGATCGATCTGGCAAAAATCGCGCGCAAGATGGTTGAACTCGACCTGCCCCCGCAAAATGGCAACACCTGATCCAATGTCCGCCCCCGTGACCATCGAAGAGACTGACGCGGTACTGAACGCCTGCGCGGCGCTGCGCGAACTCGTGCATTGCATCGAGAACCAGCAGCACGCGCGGGTACAGACGCAGGTCGACGTGCTGAATGCAGCGCTGCGTCAGCTCTCTTCGCAGCAACGCCTGTGTGGCAACCTCGAACTCACCCAGTTGCGCCGAACCGCGCTGGATGAGGCGATGGCTCTGGGCAAAACGGCATTCCTGCAGAGCGTCAAAACACACGTGCGCGCGGCGCTCGCCCGCCCCTTAGAGGGGAGCATCCAGTTTGCCCTACCCTGAGTTCGTCCTGGCGCTGACGCCCGAACAGCTGGCGCTGCTAGGCGCCGTGCTGGCGTTGCTGGTGGGCTTGCTGGCGGCGCGCTTGAAGCACCGGCAACTACTGCGGCTACGGCGCGAACATCTCGCCGGCGCCGGACAACACCGGGCCGCGCTGGAAACGATCCAACAGACCCTCACCGCGCTGGCCGCCGAAGTTGCCGCCGGCCGCGAAGACTTGAACACCGGACTGCGCGCGTGGCGTGAAGCGCCCGCACCGGCCATGTCCGGCTCAGCCGAACTGGCGTCTACCGCCTCGCCAAGTCCTTTCGACCTCGCCTTCACGCTGATCAAGAGCGGCGTGCCCGACGCCGAAGTCGTGCGTCGCGCGGGCGTGGACGCTGAAACCGTTGAACTGCTGGCGCATTTGCACCGGCCTAAAACGACTAGCTCGCGGCCGCCGGCTGCCGAGCAGGCGCCTCCGCCCGCTTGATTAGCAAGCCGTCCGTCCACGCCCTGAGCGCCTCGGGCGTGGCGGCACCGATCCGTCCCCAGATTCGTCGTTCGTAATAGCGATAGTCGGCCGCCACCAGCTCCGGACCCGAGGCGTAGAAGGCATAGCCCAGCAGCGCGTAGGTCAGGACCAGAAAGAGCGGGCTGACGAGCGCCGCCACGGCGTAGAAGCAAACCACCATTGCCAGCTGTCGCCAGGCACCTGCGAGCATCAGGTAGATGACGGGAAAACTGAGCGCGAGGAAAGATTTGGCACCGGCTTGCAAAGGATAGAAACGCTGCTCATCGCGAAAGATGTCTGCCCATAAGAGGTCGGCGGCTGGCAGCGACTCGACGACATCCGCCTGCGCTGTCGGCTCCAGCAGCAAACCGGTCACGCCGCGCTCTGCCTGCAGCACTAGACTGCTCGTGTGCCGCTGCAGGACGACGCGGCAGGCCTTACGGCCTACGCGACTGAGGATTTCTTCCGCGCTGGCCGAGCCGGCAGCGATCTCGCGCGCCTCGCTTTGCGCAAAAACCAGCACATCGTCGATCTGAAAGAAGTGCCGCTCGATGGCCTCGGGATCAATCTCGATCACCCGGAAGGCCAGCGTCGCGCTGTCCTCCTCCGTACTGGCTTCCACTTTCATCTTCAGGGATAACTCAGCGCGCTTTTCTGCTTTTGCAGGATCTGCAGGGCGCTGTTCTGCGCCCGAATCAAGTCGGCAAGGCTGTCCATGATCTTCTGCTGCTGCGCGAGAATTCGCGCATCGGAAGCGTCCGCCCCGCGCGCACCCGGCGCGGCGGCGGGCGCCGTCCGCGGCAGGCGTTCGACGAGCTGCTGCAGCACGCGCAGCCGCTGATTGATCGCCGACAGCTCGGCGTCGGCCGTAACCGCAGCTTTAGGGGCAGCCTGCACGCGGGCGGGCGCGGCCGCGACCAGCGGCTTGCTAAGGATGCTGGTCACCGCCTCCTGATGGCCTTTCACTTCTTTGGTCAGGCCTTCAAACATTTCTTTCTGCAGGGCTAGCGCATCTGCCGCCTCCCGCTGCTGCGCGCCCAGCGCCGCGGTCAAGGCTTCCAGCTGCGCCTTTGGCGAGCCGGTTTCCTTAATCGCCGCAGTGAGGGTATTCACGTCCCCGATATACGTCTTCAGCGCCTCGCGCGAGACTTCGCCGATGCGTTCAAATTCGCTCTTGGTCGACAGCATCAGCACCAGCGCTACCACCAGCGCCACCACGCCCACGGCGCTCAAGGCGCCGATGGCCATCAGCGCACGCCGATGCACCTGCTTCATGCTGTTGACCATGCGCTCGCTGCGCTCGATCACATCGTGCTTGATGCGGCCAATTTCTTTCACCGCATCGGTCGCGGCGTCGGCGCTTTCCAACGCGATGTAAATGCTTTTCTGGATTTCTTCCAGCAAGGGCTCACTCATGATTTCTCTCTCCGTAAATTGCCCGCGGCGGTGCTTTCTGCGCAGGGCTGGCTGGAATAAATCTGCACGAGTCGTGCCGGAAGGGTCGCGCTGGCGAAGCCAAAGCGACGACAGCCGTGGGGCGTCGCGGCCTGATAGGTCACGTAGTAATGCCGGCATCCGCGACACCGCGTGTCGGCCGGTTGCGACTGACTGCTCATCCTGCCCCGCGCGCCCGGCGCCCGCTCTCGTCGAACATAAACGCTTCCGGCGGGACCGCTGTCGGTGCCTCTCCTTCGACGCCGTTCAGCACGTGGGCCAGTACAACCGCGACTGCCTGAAACAGCTCTTCCCGAATGGCGTGGCCGACGTCACTGGTAAAGAAGATCGCGCGGGTCAGTTCAGGCTGGCGGTGAATCGGGATGCCCAGCGCACGCGCCTCATCCTGCAATTTAAGGGCAGGCTTGCCCTGCGCCTTGGCGCACACCGTCGGCGGCAGATCCTCGCCGGGCTGATATGACAGCGCGATGAGGAAGTGCGTCGGGTTGACCAGCACGACGGTCGCCTCGCGCACGGCGCCGGCCGTTCTGCCCATGGTGATCTCACGCTGCATGCGTCGCACCCGCGCGCGCAGTTCCGGCGAGCCTTCGCTTTGCCGATGCTCGTCGCGCGCTTCCTGCTTGGTCATCATCATGGACTGGCGGTGCTGCCACCATTGATAGAGCGCATCGACCAGCGCAAACAACAGGGCGACGCCCAGCAGCGCCAGCACCATGCGCCAGATTTCGCTAGTCACCACCCCCGTGACACCTGGAAGACTGGTGCGCACTAATCCAGCCAACTGCAGCCACTGGTCGCGAAACACCCAGTACATGACCGCGAGCACCAGTGCAGATTTGCCCAGCGTTTTGGCCAACTCATACAGCGCCTGCTTGCCAAACAGGCGGGCGAGGCCGTTGATGGGGTTGAGGCGACTCCACTTGGGTTGCAGCGCCTGCGTGGAGAAGTTGAAGCCACCGAGCGCGAACTGCGAGATCAGCACGCCAATGGCCACGGGCACCGCGACGGTCAGCACCAGTTCCAGCATCTCAAGGCCGGCCGCGCCGAATTGCCGCAGCAGGGCCTGATGGTCGCCGCCCGTCGTATTCAGCTGCAGCGACTCGCGCAAGAGCGCCGTCAGGGAGTTGACCATGGCCCGACCCTGTACCGCCAACGCGCCGAAGGCCGCGGCCAGTGCCGCCAGCGAGAGCAAATCCTTGGAACTTAGCGTTCTGCCCTCTTCCCGGGCGCGGCGCTTTTTTTGCTCCGAGGGTTCCTCGGTCTTCTCCTGGCTGTCGTCCTGTTGCTCGGCCATGCGCGTGCTACCGCGGTGCGCTGTTGGTGATCAGGGCGTCGGTGGCCGACAGCGCATCCAGCAGCACCGCCACCATCTTCACGCTGATGTCCGGCATAAAGACACACAGGGCCACGCCGCCGACCAGCAGCGCCAAGGGCACGCCTATCGAGAACATATTCATCTGCGGCGCCAGTCGATTAAGAATCCCGGTGCCGATATTGAGCAGGACCACCACAAACACCACGGGCGACATCAGCACCAGCGCATTGACCAGCATGGGGCCAACCGCTTCGCTCACTTCGCGCAGCAGGCCACTGGGCAGACCTTCGCCGCCCGGCGGCCACAGGCTGTAGGAGCGAATCAGCAATCCCAGCAGGAGGATGGGGCCCTGAATGCTCAGAAAGGCGATCAGCATCAGTTGATTCAGGAGTTGGGCAATCAGCGGATTGCCCTCGCCGCTTGAGGGGTCAACCATCGAGGCGAAGCTCAAGCCCATGGTGGCCGCGACGACTTCGCCGGCCGCCGCCGCTGCGCCAAACAGGATGCGCAAGAACAAACCCAGGGACGCGCCGAGGATAACTTCACGCGCCGCCATTTCGAGTTTCAGCAAGGTCCCGCCGGCCAAGGCGGGTGGCGCCTGCACGTGCGAGGCGACTACCACCGCCACCAGCGTGACGATGACCAGCCGGATCTGCAGGGTTAAGGGATTGGCACTCAGGATCGGCGCGCTTAAAAAAAACGCCGAGACCCGCAGGTGAAAGAAAGCCACCTGATAGAGCCAGTTCAACAGGTCCGCGTGCTGGAGTGCGATCAAAATGCCATTCCGGCGATGCGTTCAAAGACCAGACCGAACAGCACGCGACAGCGGTCCAGCATGAGCGGGCCCAGCAGACCCATCACCAGAAAGACGACCACAATTTTCGGCACGAACGAAAGCGTCATCTCGTTCACCGACGTCGCGGCCTGAATGATCCCAACGACGAGCCCCACCACCAGCGCGGCCAGAATAGGTGGCGCCATGAGATAGAGCAGGGTCCAGGATGCCTCGCGACCGATAAGCGTGATGTATTCCGGCATGACGGGCTCCTATTTGCCGTAGCTCTGTACCAGCGAACCAATGGTCATGGCCCAGCCGTCGACGCTGACAAACAGCAACAGCTTGAACGGCAGCGAAACCAGCATGGGCGAGACCATCATCATGCCCAGCGACATCAGGATGCTGGCGATCACCAGATCGATGACCAGAAACGGAATGAACAACATGAAGCCCATCTCGAAGCCCGTGCGCATTTCGCTGACGACGAAGGCGGGCGCGGCGATGCTCATGGGAATGTCCGCGACCTTTGCGTAGTTTTTGGCGCCCACCAAATCGGCGAAGGCGATCACATCGGCCTCCTTGGTGTTGGCCAGCATGAAGGTTTTAACCACTTGCAGGCCGCGACTGAGCGCGAGGTCGCCCGCCATCTGGCCCGCGATAAAGGGCGAAATGGCTTCCTGCCGCAGCTTCTCGTAGGTCGGCTGCATGACCAGCATGCTGGCGACCAGGGCGACCCCGATCAGCACCTGATTGGGCGGCGTCTGGGCGGTACCAAGCGCCTGACGCAAAATCGACAGCACGATGATGATGCGGGTGAACGAGGTCGCCATCAGTAACAGAGAAGGCAGTATCGTCAGCGCCGACATCAGCAGCAGCAGTTGCAGCGGGAGTAGCTGGTGCCGCCACCGCTCTGCGGTGCCGATTGCAGCACCGTTAAATCCAGCGGCCCGGCGCCGGCGACCCCACTGGCGAGCAGCGCCACAGCGAGGGCCCAGCGCGCGGCGTGGCGGCGGTGTTCAAGCCTCATGGGCTGTCCCCGTCGCCACATCCATGGCGAGCGGCTGCGGCAGGCGTGCGTCGCCGATGGCGACCACAAAGGGACGGCTCTCAATTTCGATCAGCGCACAGCCGCTGCCCGGCCGAAACCAGACCACATCCACAATGCGAATCTTTCGGTCCATAGGTCGGCCACCGGGCCAGATGGCGCCGCGCCGGCGTAACCAGATCCCCAGCCCCCACAGCGCAACGAGCAGCAGCAGGATGAGCCCGAGCGGCCCCAGCACCTGCCCCATTCGCTCCATTGTCGTTGCGCTGCTCACAGGTCGAGCAGGCGCTTTTCCGGCGTCACGATTTCGGTAAATCGCACGCCCAGGCGTTCGCCCACCATGACGATTTCGCCTTTCGCGATGCCGGCGCCGTTAACGAAAATATCCAGCTGCTCACCGGCCAGTCGATTCAGCTCGATGACCGAGCCCTCGTTAAGCCGGATGAGGTCGCGAATCTTGAGCGTGGTGGCGCCGACCTCAACGGTCAGTTTGACATCGATGTTTTCGAGCAAGCGCAGGTTGTCGCCGCGCCGGCGATTAGCGTTGGTCAATTCCTGAGAATCCATGACGGCTTATTCCTCGAAGATTTCGGTAATTTTCACAGCGGCGTTGCTGCCCACTTCGCCGAGGGTGCCGGCGGCATAGCGCTGCTGCTCGATGTAGAGCGTGACCCCTTCGACCGAGGGGATGTTCACCACCATGCCGGCTTCCAGATCGAGCAGCTGCGACAAGGTGATGCTTGGCTCGGCGATGCGCGGGCGCACGGTCAGTTCGATGTTGAGCACGGCGTCGTATAGCCGCTCGCGCCAGGTCAGGTCTTCGTCCGCCATCGTTGAGCTCAGCTTGGAGCGCAGCAGCGGGGCGATGGGTTTCAGGCTTTGCAGGGTGTAGCAAAGGTCGATGACGAACGGGTCGAGCGTTGGCACCTGTACCGCAAAGCTGTTGACGAGAATCATGTCCGAGCCTTCGCAAAATGCGATGAAGGCGGGATTGGTTTCAGTGCCGATCACGTTTACATCGAGCGTCATGGTGTCGCGCCAGGCCAGCTTTAGCTGCGCGGCGATGCGCTCGGTGATCATCCGCGCCACCCGCTCTTCGGTGGGCGTGAATTCGTTTTGCCGGGTAGTCGACGCCGGGCCCGTGCCTCCGAAGTAGCGGTTCACCAGCAGGCTGATGAAATCCGGTCGATAGGTCAGCAGGGCCGTGCCTTTTAGCTGCTCCAGCTTGAGCGTGTTCAGGCTAACAAAGGGCGGCAGCGATTCCAGATATTCATCCAGCGTTTTCGCTTCCGGCGGAAAGGCCGAAATGCGCGGCTGAAAGCGCAGGAAACTCTGAAACACATTCCGCATCGCGCGACCAAGCCGGTCGTCGATTGCATTCAGCGCGTGCAGGTCGCCCATCAGCGACATGTCGTCCCCGGCAAAGCTGAACGGCACCACGTCTACCGAATCGGGCACGCCGACGCGCGGCGGTGAATCGGCAGCCGAAAGGCTCGCCAGCAGGGCGGAGACTTCCTGTTCGCTGAGGGTTTTTACCGAGGCCATGAACGAGGGGCTACTGGGTCACGAAGGAGGTGAAGTGCACTTCCTCGATACCGCCGAACCGGGTCTTCTTCAGCAGGACGTCATTGATGGCATCCCGAATACGGCCGGCGATTTGCTGCTTCGCCTCGATCCCAACAATGTCCTCATCGGTGCAATCTGCGAGCGTCCCGATGACCGCGCTCTTAAGCGCCGGCTCGTGCGCCTTGACGTTCGTAATGACCTGATCGTCGTACTGGGTCGACAGGGCGATCGTCACCTGAATGAAATGGCGCGAATTTTTGAGGTTGGCGGTGAAGGTGCCCGGAAAATCGTAATAGGTCGTCGCAAACTCGGCTTCGACCTCGACCTTCTTCTTTTTGGGGCCACACGGCGGCTTGCCGCCCGCCTCGTCTTTCTTCTCGCCGTGCTCACCGCCGCCACCACCACCAGGCTCGCCGCCGCCCCCGCCGGCTTCAGCTGCAGCCACCGGCACGCAGTCCTCTTCGGCCGCTTCACCTTCGTGATGCGCGGTGTCTTCCTTCTTGTGCTCTTCACCGGCGGGCGGTTTCAACAGGCCGGCGAATTCGTCTTCGGGCGGCGCCATCATCTTGTTCGCGAAAAACCCGCCGGCCGCGCCCAGGACCAGCAGCAGGACGGCGCCCACAATCATGAGGATCAGCTTGAGCGGAGATTTTTTGGGCGCGGCCGGCTCGGCGGCGGCGTTCTTGTCGGCTTTGTCGGATTTATCGGCCATGGGCCAGCTGCTCCAGAGTTACTAGCGGGGGTGTCAGGCGAGGCCTGTGACGGGTGGCGGTTCGAGAATTTCGATACTCGACACGTTCAGCCCGCCGCGTGCGAGGCTGGCGGCGATCGCCGGCGCCTCACCGTGAAAAAAGCGCCGCGCGCGGTCGTTCTGCGCGCCAAGTTTCATTTGGACGCCGCCGCTGGCGGTCAAGGCGAGGGTGACGGTCAGGGCGCCCATCAGTCGCGGATGGAGCTGCAAGGTGACGGTCTGCAGACTGCCCGGCGCGCCCAGCGCGGGCAGCCGGATTCTTGCGCTTTCAAGCAGGCTTTCGCGCCAGGCTTGGCTGCGTAAATCGAGGCTGCGGGGCGCCGAGGCGGCAGGGCTTTCGGCATCCCGCGCGGGCGGCGGTGCGGCTTCGGCGCCGGGCGTCGAAGCGGCGGCACCGGGCGGTCCGGCGAGCTCCTGGGTGGCGCGCGCCAGCGATTGCGTGAACGGCACGACCGCTTCCGGCGCGGGGATGCTCATCTCCGGCATCGGCAGCGGCGTGGCCCGTGGCGCATCGTCCTCGGGCAGGCGCCGCTTCGCTCCTGCGAGATGGCGCGCACTGGTCGACGAGGGCTCGGCGGGGTCGGCTGCCAGGTCCGCCGGACTGCGCGCCGATGCCGGCGCACGCCGACCGCGGTGGTTTTTCGCCTCCGGGCTCGGGGCCTCGGCGCGGGGTACAGCGGCCGCATTGGACGCTGAGGATTCTTCGGCCGTCGCCGCGGCGTCCTCAGACGCCGCGGGCGTCGTCGCTGTCCCGCGGCCGAGCGCGGCCGACAGCACGGTCGCCGGCGATTCGATAGTGGGAGCGACAGCGCTCGGCGCGACGGGCGATGGGATGCTGGTCGCCGCTACCGCTGTCGGGGAGACCGGCGCTGCGTGCGAGGCGGCAGGCTGCTCACGCCGCAGAGCGTCCGCGAGCTCGACGGCTACCGCCGCGCTGGCGTCGCTCGGGGCGGACGGGCGAGCGTCCTGCGGGACCGCCGCTTGCGCCGAGTCCGCGATCGCATCTGGCGCCGGCGGCGATGCGACAGGCGTGGCCGCGGCGACAAGCATCTCGGCCGTCGGTGGGCCGGACGGACCCACCGCGCCCACCCGCGGATCCAGGGTCGCGGGCGGTGCTGGTGGCAGGTTCGCGGCCATCGGTAAACCGTCAGCGCCCAAAGACGGCGTCAAGTCAGTAGCGGTAACCGCCGTTGCCGTGTTCTCAGGCGTCGCGTCGAATAGCTTGAGGTCTTCCGTCCCGTCCGCCGCAAGGGCGAGCGCCGGGTCCAGCGCCTGGGCCGGCTGCCCCGCCAGCCCGGCGCTGAAGAAAGGCAACAGCGCACCCACGGCGGGCGCGGTGCGCAAGGCGGATTTATCGCCCGCGCGAAGGAAAGAGAGGCGCGAGTCCACTGCCGCCAGAGCGTCTTCCCGATTGGGTCGCGCTTTGGCCAGGGCCTCCGGGATGGCTGACAACGCGGTTGATTCCGAGGATGGCGTAGGCGAAGCCTCATCCTCATGCGCGCTCGAAGCGAGCGAAGAAACTTCCAATTCGGTGGCGCCTGCAACCGGCGAGTCGGGGCTTGTCGGTTCGCTCGCCGCCGCCGGCAGTTCGAACAGCTTGCCGGCGCTGCCGGGCGTGCTGGCGGCGCCGCTGGAGGCGTCGCGCGCTGTCGTCTGTGGCGCTGCCGAGACGGGCGCAAGATTCAGAAAATTCATGAGGGGCGGTGTCCGTGTGAGGGCCGTGGATGGCGCACTTGAGGCGGTTGAGACCAGCCCCGGATCAGCAATTGATGTGCCATTTAGACGCGTGCTCGCGGCGCCAGCGCCAAGGCTTCCGCCCGCTCGGCAGCCGTGCGATGTTCCGTTCGGGTTTCAAGCACCAGGCGCTCGATGTGCTCTACGCGCAGCCGCAAAGTCGTGACCGCCGCCATCCCGCGCGTGCGTTCTTCCTGCAGCCACTCGACCTGGCCCTGTTGTTCGCGATGGGCTTCTGCGAGTTCGCCCAGCTTTCGCCGAATCCCGCTCAAGGTCATGGCCGGCATGCCGCGCGCCTCCTCCAGCTCCACGTAGTGGGCGCGTAGTTTCTGCAATTCATCGAGCAGACGTTGGGCGTCCGCCAGCGCGGTATTGATGCCCGCCAAGGCCTGCGTCTGACGCCGTTGCCGGTCGAGATAACGCAGCCGCAGGATCTGCAGGCGACGCAGGCGGCGTTTGAAATCAGCCATCGCTGGTTACCTTGAACAGCGCCTGCTGGGCGTCGTCCCAGCCGCAGCGCTGGTCCAGCGGCTGGCTGATGTAACTCATCATCTGCGGATGCCGGGTCAGCGCCAGATCGATCTCGCGATCCACGCCGGCCTGATAGCCGCCCATCAGCGCCAGGTCTTTGTTCTCCTGATACAGCGAGTAACGGCGGTGGAAAATCCGCGCGGCGTCGAGGTGGCGCTGGGCGCAGATGTGGGTCGAGACCCGGCTGACCGAGGAGGCCACGTCGATCGCGGGATAAACCCCCTGCTCGGCCAGCGTGCGCGACAACACGATATGCCCGTCGGTGATCGCGCGGGCCGCGTCGACCACCGGGTCATTCACGTCATCGCCGTCGGCCAGCACGGTGTAGAAGGCCGTGACCGAGCCGCCGGTTTCGCGGTCGCGCCCCGCGCGCTCCACCAGCTTGGGAATCAGCGCGACCACCGACGGCGGGTAGCCCTTGGCCGTCGGCTGCTCACCGAGCGCCAGGCCAATCTCACGCTGCGCATGGCCCACGCGGGTCAGGGAGTCGACAATCAGCAAGACTTGCTTACCCTGACTGCGAAAATAGTCTGCTATGGCACACGCCCGATGCGCGCCGCGGATGCGCAGGATGGGCGACTGCTCGGCGGTGACCGCCACCACCACCGTCCTTGCCCGCGACTCTTCGGTCAACACGCTTTGTACGAAGCCGCTGACTTCACGCGCGCGCTCGCCGATCAGCGCGGCGACCACCACATCGGCCTGCGTGCCGCGACAGAGCATGGACAACAGCACGCTCTTGCCCACGCCCGAGCCGGCGATAAGCCCGATGCGCTGGCCACGACCCACCGACAGCAGGCCGTTAATCGCGCGCACCCCCACATCAAGCGGTTCGCTGACTTCGGCCCGGGTGAGGGGATTGACCTGCTGGCCGCGCAAGGCAACCTTGCCTTCGGCCACCAGCGGGGCCTGTCCGTCCAGCGGATGGCCGTCCGCGTCCCACACGCGGCCGAGGAGACCGCGCCCGACCGGCACTTCGTCGACGGCGCCGGTGACGCGCACCAGCGCGCCGGCGGCGATACGCGCAGAGCCATTGGTCAGGGCAATCATGGTTTCCTGCTCGCGAAAGCCAATGACTTCGCCGTGTCCGCCCAAGCCGTCGGTGGTGTCGATTTCGCAGGCCGCGCCGACCGGCGCACTGCAGCCCACGGCGCCGGCAATCGCGCCATCAAAACGCACCACGCGGCCGGCGCGCAGCGGCGGCGTGACGCGTGGGCGTAGGCGCAGCCCGGCCAGCGCGTTGATGCCGCGGGCGCTCACAGGGGTTTGTCCTCGCGCGGCGCCCAATGCAGCCGCCGGCTAAGGCCGCCGTCAACCGCAAACGCCGGGCTGTCGATGAAGAACGCGCCGCGCGAGAGATTTGGATCGGCGACCAGCCGCGCCGCAGAAGGCGCAGCCGTCCACGCCGCTTCCAGCGCCTGAAAATCTGCCGGGTTGACCATCACCCGAATCGCCCCCAGCGCGTTATCCACCGCGCTCAGGGCCTGGGTGATCTGCTGGCTGAGCCAGCTGCAGTCCAGCTCGACGGCGCGCCCGATGATGGCGGTGGCGATTTCCACGGCCGCGCGCTCCAACTCCTCGTGCAGACCCTGCACGGTGCCGGCTTCCAGCGTCGACATCTGGACCAGCAGGCGGGCCAGCGCCTGATTGTCGGCCTGCGCGCTGGCCAGTTCCTGCTGCAGTCGGGCGATGGTGTCGGCTTGTCCCGGACATACCGGACAGGGCTCTGGCGCCGGTGCGGGGGCAGGCACCACCACCGGCGGTGGCGCACGCACCTCGGCGACGGGCTCGGCGACCGGCTCGGGCGGCTGCTCGGGCGCGGGCGCGGGCGGCGGTGCCGCCGGCATGCGCTCGAGCAGCGCCTCGGCATCCATCGGCGTCGGTGGCTGCCATTGGCGGAACGCCTGGCTGTCGTTATGGACGCTGCCTTCGCGAACCTCGAATTCGCGACTGCGGTTGGGATTGCCGCCAATGACGCGCTCCACAAAGGCCCGCGCGGTCGCGTTGCGGTCGCCTTGCGCGCTCATACGAAGTCGTCGCCGCGCCCGGCCAGCATCATGCTGCCAGCGTCAGACAATTTTCTTGCGATTGCGATGACCTGCTTCTGCGCTTCCTGCACGTCGGTCACACGCATCGGGCCTTTGGCTTCCAGCTCGTCGAGAATATTGGCGGCGGCGCGGCTCGACATGCAGCCAAAAATCTTTTCTTTCAGCCGGTCGTCTGCGCCCTTGACCGCCGTGACCAGCAAATCCGTCTCGACGTTACGCAGCAGCACGCCGAGGCTCTTCTCGTCCACCATGATCAGGTTCTCGAAGGTGAACATGTTGTCCTGATTATTGGCGATGCGCGCCTTGTCCTCCTTCATCAGCGTTTTAACCACGCGCTGCTCAAGGTCCTGCTTGGTGAAGTGCATGTTCTTGGCGGCGACCTTCACGCCACCGATCGACGACGCGCGCAGCGACGCATTGGTGCTGAACTGCGTCTGCATGATGTTTTCGAGCTCTTTCACCGCCTCCGGCGACACCATGTCCAGCGTCGCGATGCGCTTGATGACTTCCGGCTGCACGGTCGCCGGCAACATCGACAACACGTCGGCTGCCACCGAGTAGTCGAGGTAGGACAGCACCAGCGCGATAACCTGCGGATGCTCGGTGACAATCATCTCGGCGATAGAGCGCGAATCCATCCACTGCAGCAGGTCGATGCCCTTGCTGCTGGTGCTGGGTGTGATGCGGGATAGCACCGAGGTCGCGCGGTCTTCACCCAGCGCGCGGGCCATGACGTTGCGGATGTATTCGCCGGAGGCCAGCCCCAGGCTGGTTTCACCCCGGATGATGTTGATGAACTCGTCCAGCACCCGGTTGACGGTGGTCTGGTCGACGTTGGCCACCGAAAACATCGCCGCGCCCAGATGCTGGACTTCCATCGGACTCAGCCGGCGCAGCACTTCGGAGGCTTCTTCCTCGCCTAGCAGCAACATCAGGATGGCGCATTTCTGCGAGTTCGAGAGATGTCGTTCGGGGACGTCTTCCGGCGTCACTACATCCAGCGCGTTTTCCTCAGCCACGGCATTAGCTCCTTAGTTCATCATCTCGGGACGCATGAGCTGCTTGAACACATTGGTCACCCGCGCGGCGTCTTCGCCGACCAGCATGCGCACCACCGCGACCTTGTCGTCGTAGGTGTTGGCGGTATCCAGCAGCTCGGCGGAGATGCCTTTCTTCTTCGGCTTCAGCTTCGCTTTGAGGTCTTCCAGACTTTCACCCGGGGCGAGGGTGATGGAGTCGAGGTGCGCGGCTTCATCCCGCAGCGAGGCCTGGTCGGCGGCCGCCAGTTCCACCGGCGACTGGAAGAGCCGCGGCGCCAGCGGTTTGAGAATGCCGAAGGCCAGCACCGCGATGAGCAGCGCGCCAATCAGCGACTTCGCGGCATCCGCCACCCAGGCGGCCTCGTACCAATGCTTGCCGGCGACGGTGACGGGGTCGGCGAAGGGCATCGCGCTGACCGACACGGTGTCGCCGCGCTCGGCATCAAAACCCACCGCGTCCTTCACCAGCTTCTCGATCTGCGCGAGTTCCGTGGCGGCGGCTTCCGCTTTCGCATCCGGCTTGCCTTTGGCTTTGGCGGCGCCTTCGGCACGCGCCGCGGTCGCTTCGGCGGTTTCACGAATGATCACCGCGACGCTGAGCTTTTTAAGGAATGCTGCCGGGGCCTGGACGGTCTTCACTTCGCGACCGATTTCGAAATTACGCGTGCTGGACGAGGTCTTGCTGGCCGGCTTCTGCGCCGTCGCGGTAGCGGCGGCCGGCGCAGCGCCCTCGGCCGGCGGCGTCGCGGGCGGGGTAGCCGGCGGCGTTTGCTCGGCGTTGAGCGCAGGCCCGGTCGGCGGCGTGTTAGACAGGGTGCCCGGCACGCCGCGCGCGCCCTCTTCGGTCCGCTCCGAGGTGCTCGTTTGTTCGGAGCGCACCTGCACCGGGTCGTCGAACGATTCCTTGGTGGACTCCACCTTGGTGAAATCGAGCGAGGCCGTGACCTCGGCCGACAGATTCTGATAGCCCACGATCGGCGCCAGCAGCGCCAGCACGCGCTCACGATAACGACGCTCTACCTGGGTCTGATGCTGGAGCTGCCCTTCGGACAGCTGCATCTCGGCACTCGACGCCGAGGACGACAGCAACTTGCCGTACTGGTCGACCACCGTCACGTTGGCGCTCGGCAGATACGGCACGGAGCTGCTGACCATGTGAATGATCGCCGCCACCTGCCCCTCGCCCAGAGAACGGCCGGCCGCGACCTTCACCACCACCGAGGCCCGCGCTTCAGGCGCGTCCCGGACCAGCGCCGAGCGCGGCGCGATCGCCAGATGCACCCGTGCAGATTCGATGGGGTCAATTTCGGAAATCGTGCGCGCCAGTTCGGTTTCCTGCGTTTGCCGCAGGCGCGCCTGCTCCACCGGCTGGGAAATCCCCATCGGCATTTGCGAAAGCAGGTCGTAGCCGGAGGTCGTGGTTCGGGGCAGCCCGTTCTGCGCCAGCAGCACCTTGGCGCGATAAAAGTCCGCTTCGGGCACGCGCAGCAAACCGGTCTGGTGGTCGATCTCCACCGTCACGCCCTGTTTTTTCAGGGTGTCGATCACCGCGGCCTTGTCGCCGTCGGCCAGCTGCGGAAAGAGCTCGCGCATTTGCGGGGCTTTTACCAGCTGGTAGACGACAAAACCCAACACGGTAATCAGGAGCAGCGCGAACAGCGGCAAGGTGCGGCGCACCGCAGGCTGCTGCACAAACGCGTACACGCGCTGCTGCGCGACCGCGACCGGGTTATTGCGCACCAGCGTCAGCGCCCCGCCATTCATGACTTCTGCCATTGCCCCACACTCTTAATGATTGCGCGCGCCGGTCCCTAGACCGGCATCGACATGATGTCTTTGTAG
>JAURHQ010000310.1 GCA_030833185.1 Gammaproteobacteria bacterium
TCGCCGCCATCGCGGCGCGTTCTTCTGCGGTCGCCGCCTGGCTGGTCGCGCCGCGCTCGCCCATCACATAGGCGCGAACCGCGCCGTGTGGGACCTGCGCGGCAAGGTCCAGCGCGCGCGGCGTTTTGGCCAGCGCGTCCATGTATTCGGGAAAGCTCTCCCAGTCCCAGCGAATGCCTTCGGCCAGCGCCGAGCCGGGAATGTCTTCCACGCCTTCCATCAACCCGATCAGCCAGTCGCGTTTGTCGGGTGCGACCGGCGCGAAGCCGACGCCGCAGTTGCCCATCACGGCGGTGGTCACGCCGTGCCAGCAGGAGGGCATCAGCACCGGGTCCCAGCTGGCCTGTCCGTCATAGTGGGTATGAATGTCGACCCAGCCGGGCGTGACCAGCAGGCCGTCGGCGTCGACTTCTTCCCGCGCGCGGCCGAGCTGCTGGCCGATGGCGGCGATCTTGCCGTCCACAATCGCGACATCGGCGGTGCGCGGGGCGGCGCCCGTGCCGTCCACCACCGTACCGCCACGAATAAGGGTGTCGAACTCGGCCATGTGCGCGCTCCTGCGGGAATAAAGTGGGGCGATTATGTTGGGGCCTGCGCCGCAACAACCAGCCTTTTCAGCGCATCTTGAGCACCACATTACCGACCGCGCCCTGCTCGACGGCGCGATGGGCGGCAGCGATGTCGTCCAGCCCGAAGGTCGGCCCCGGATGATGCTGCAGCTGCCCGCGCAACAGGTGGCGGGTGAGGTCGGCCAGCGCGGCGGCGCGGGCGGCGGGCGTCAGGTTGAAGACGATGAAAAAGCGGTAGCGCAGGTTCTTCAGCACGGACGGAAAAAAGGGCACGGGCACGTCCGCGCCGCCGGTGCCGTAGACGATGACATCGCCTTCGGCCGCGACCAGCGCGGCGTCTTGCGCGATGTTGGCCTTGCCGTCCACTTCGATGATGCGGTCGACGCCGCGCCCGTCGGTCAGCGCCAGCACCTGCGCGGCGAAATCCTCAGTCCGGTAGTTCAGCGCCTCTTCGGCCCCGGCGGCCAGCGCAAGCGCGGCCTTCTCCGGGCCGCTGACGCTGGCCAGTACGCGGCGCGCGCCGGCCGCTCGGGCGAACTGGATGGCGTAGTGCCCAACCGCGCCGGCGCCACCGGCCACCAGCACCGTTTTGCCCCGCACGCCACCGTCGACCGCGACTGCCTGCCAGGCGGTCAGGGCGGGAATGCCCAGACAGGCCCCGGCGGCAAAATCGGTATGCTCAGGCAGCGGCACGGCCAGCGTGGCCGGCAAGGCGATGTATTCGGCCGCCGTGCCGTCGGCGCGTCCCCAGGCAGCGTTGTACAGCCACACCCGTTCGCCGCAGCGGCTGCGGGCAATGCCGTCGCCAACCGCTTCGATAACGCCGGCACCGTCGCTATGCGGCGTAATGCGCGGAAACGGAAGAACGGTGCTGCGCAGCCCGGCGCGGGTTTTGACATCCACCGGATTGATGCCGGAGGCGTGCACGCGCACCAGCACTTCGCCCGGACCGGGCGCGGGCGTCGGCAGCTCAAGCACCTGCAGCACCGCATCGGCGGGACCGGTACGTTCGTAGACAGCAGCGCGCATGGGCAGGGTTCTCCGGCGTTGGGCCTAGCGGTCGGGTGGGTTGTCGGCGATACGCCACATATAAAGCGCCAGCACCGAGCGGTGTGGAGCGAACAGCGCTGCCGCGCTGGACAGGTCATAGCGGGACTGCGTGACCAGAAACCGTTCCAGCGTTTTGCGGACCGCCAAGTCGCCCAGCGGCCAGATGTCGGGGTCGCGAAAATAGAACAGGGCGAGCATATCGGCGGTCCACGGTCCGATGCCGCGCACGGCGGTCAGCTCGATGGCGCGCGCGGCCGGATCGAGGCGCGCCAGACGCTGACGCTTGAGCATTCCGGCCGCATCGGCTTCGGCCAGCGCCTTGAGGGTTTTCAGTTTGCCCGCGGACAGCCCACAAGCCAGCAGGGTGGTGTCGGGTAAATTGAGCGCGAGGGCGGGAATAGATTGCTGCTCGGCCTTGCCCAGTGCCTCGACCCGTCCCCAGATGGTGCTGGCGGCGCGGGTCGACAACTGCTGGCCCACGACCACCCGCGCGAGGTAGCGCGCCAGCGGTTGCTGATGCCGGCTTGGCCAGTCCGGCGGACCGACCGCGTCCATCGCCTGCGCCAAGGGGCGCGACACCCGCCGCGCGGTGCGCACAAAATCCGGATGAAGCAGGGCGAGATCCATGGCCGGATTGTCGGCCGCAGGTCTGCCTTAAACAAGTTGCAGAAGGCGCGCGCGTCGGCGCGCTTTATCAGTAGAATGCCGGCTATCGGGGTCGTCGCATGGGCGCGGCCGTCATCTGGACTAACTCGGGAGAAGCAAAGCATGGGCTGGCAACAGACGATCTTGCGCGTCAATCTCACCAACGGGACTTGCACGACGGAACCCCTGAATATGGACTGGGCCCAGCACTATCTGGGCTCGCGCGGACTGGCCACCAAATATCTGATGGCCGAAATCGACCCCAAGGTCGACCCGCTCTCGCCGGGCAACAAGCTCATCATCGCCACCGGCCCCTTGACCGGGACCGGCGCCTCCACCGGCGGACGCTGGACCGCGGTGACCAAAGGCGCCCTGACCGGCGCCATCGCCAGCTCCAACTCGGGCGGACAGTTCGGCGGCGAACTCAAGATGGCCGGCTACGATCTGGTCATTCTCGAAGGCCGTTCACCCACCCCGGTATACCTCTACATCGAAGACGAGCGCGCGCAGCTGCTGCCGGCCGAGCACCTGTGGGGCCGGTCGGTGTGGGAAATCGAGCCGGCGATTAAAGAAGCCCATAACGATCCGCTGATTCGCATCGCCTCGATCGGACAGGCCGGTGAGTACGGCAACCGCTACGCCTGCATCGTCAACGATTTGCACCGTGCCGCCGGCCGCTCCGGCGTGGGCGCGGTGATGGGCTCGAAGAACCTGAAAGCCATCGCGGTCCGCGGGACCCGGGGCGTCAAGCCGCACGACCCGGCCAAGTTCATGGCGGCGGTCAAGGTGGCGACCGACGCGCTGGCCAGCAACAAGGGCCGCAAGGGCATGACCAGCGACGGCACCATCGCGATGATGGACGTCACCGGCGGCTTCGGTGCTTTGCCCACG
>JAURHQ010000311.1 GCA_030833185.1 Gammaproteobacteria bacterium
CACGCTGCCCCAGGACGCATGGGGATGATCCATCATCAGATTGATAATGACCGGCACCAGCTTGGCCATGAAGCGCGTGCAGTCGCGCACCTGCGGCCGGTTAACGCCGCCGTTCCAGGTCGCGCCACCGTGCACCAGCTGGTTGCGCAAGGTGTAGATGCGTTGCAGGACGATGCTTAGCACCCCGACCGTATCGGAATTTGCGAGCCTCTTCTGCGCGTTGCTCCGCTCACGCGCGAAACGCTCACGCCATTCGGGCTCGCTCAATACGCCCGACTGATAGCGCCAGAAATCCGGGAACACATACTGGTTTTCCAACAAGACCCGGATGCTGCCCGCGAAGGCCGTCCACAGCATCGCGTAAACCTCGCGCTGCTCATCAACTTGTACCAGTTGCTCAATGAAAGCGGTGAAGCGCCGGCGCTCGAGTGCGTTAGGCTCATCATCGAGAGGTGTCGCATACGCCGCATTGAACGCAATCCACAAAAAGATGAACTGCGCGTCGGGATCGTCCTCGCACTGCTCGGCCCGATCGAGCCAACTGAGCGCGCGATGCAGCCGCAGGCTGGTGGATTGCGGATAGTTGTCGCGCTCGGCGCGGTGGCGTTCCTTGAGCGTGATGTAGTTCATGAGAGACCCTCCAGGTTGGTCGCAAGCGCCCCACCATAAACAGTCGCGCGCCATTTTTCCAAACCCTGAAACGCGGCGCTTCGGGCTCACCTGTTGAGCCCTCTGCGGTGGCAGAATCGCCCTGCGGTGATCCGCGGTTGCGCGTCGCTTGGCAAGGATCCACCGCCCGCGATACTGCAAGGCCCGCGCAGGAACTCAGCCATCAAGTCGACAGGACTTCCTCATGCCAGAACGTCATACCTGGATCGTACAAAGCCCGGTGATGCGCCGGGCGCTGCTGCTGGATGCGGCGCGGGCCCGGCGTCACGGCTGCCAGATTCTGGGCATGGCACCGCTGGCCGCGCGGCTGGCCGGCGGGCGCGTGGTGCCCTTGAGCCGCAGCGCCCTGCCTGGCCTGATTCGCCATTACCTGAACCTGCCGGACAGCGCCTTGGGCGATCTGGAAAGCCTGCGCGAGTTTCCGGGGTTTCCGCGCAGTCTGGCGCATACCCTGTACAAGATCTGGCTGGCCAAGCTGTCGCTGAGAGACCTCGCCAGCACGACCAGCAACCCCGACACCGCGCGGCGTTGCCAAGCCCTGCAAGTCATCGAAGACCATCTACTGCGCAGCCTGCCGCGCGCCACGCTGGCGCCTCCGGCGCTGGCGGCGGCGGCGCTCGCCCGCATACAGGCCGCACCGGTCCTGCTCGGGCCCGTCACCATCAAAGGCGTGCCCGACGTCGATCCGGTGTGGCGGCCCTTGCTCATCGCACTGGCGCATGTGGTGCCGGTGGTCTGGGAACTGGGGCATGAACGCATCCCGGACTGGCTTGATGGGAGCGGCATCAACCTGCTCAAGACAGAGCGCAGGGACACGCCTGCGCTTAGCGCCGTCAGCTGTGCCGACCCCCAGCACGAGGCACTGGAAGCCCTGCGCTGGGCGCGTGAACTGGTGGTCAGTGGCGCCGCCATGCCACAAGACATTGCCCTCTGCGCCCCGGTGCCCGGCGTGTGGGACGAATACTTTGCCGTGCAAAGTCGCGAGTCCGGCCTGCCGCTGGCCTTCGTGCACGGCCGCCCCGCGCTCGCCACTCGCGAAGGACAAACCGCCGCCGCGCTGGGCGAAGTCCTCAACCGGGGGCTCAGCCAGTCGCGGGTCCGCCGCCTGCTTAGTCTCCTCGTCGGCCACGGGCCGGCGGTAGCTGCCCTGCCCCGCGACTGGCACCGACTGGCTGATGCCGAGTGGCCGCTGGAGCGTCTGACAGACTGGCAGCGCGCGTTCCTGCAGCCACAGAACGGCGAGCCCGCGCCACCCTGGGCACCAGACCTGCTCGCGCTGGTCACACGCCTCGCCGCCGGCCCTGCCGCCGCCCAGGCGCTGGGCGAGACCTTGCTGGACGGCAACGCGCGACGCCTTTGGGAGCGCGCGCTCGGTGAGACCGGGGTCGGCGCGGTAGATCTGGCGCTGGCCAGACTGCGCCTGCCGGAGCACGCGGAATTTAGCGCCGCGGTGCTGTGGGGCACGGCCGAGGCCATCGCCGCTTGCCCGCGTCCTTTTGTGCGCTTGCTGGGGCTGACGAACGCACGCTGGCCGCGCGCTCAGCGCGAAGATCCGCTGCTGCCGGCGCACCTCATCGACCCGGCCCTGCTCGACCCCGTGCCGCTGGCGGAACGCGATGCGCGCGACTTCCACACCCTGACGCGGCGCGCCGGTCGGGCGGTCGTGCTGTCGTTTAGCCGCCGCGCTGAGGATGGTCAGGAAGCCGGCAGAAGCCCGCTACTGGACGGCTACCCCATCACCCCGCTGGCCCGTGCCCGCGTGCCTGCACACGCCGCGACCCCGGCGGATCGGCTGCTGGCCAGGCCGACGGAATTTCGCGCCTCGGCGCTGGGCCTCAGCGCGCGCAACTGCTGGGTGAACTGGCAAAAGGAAATCCTCACCGAACATGACGGGCTGCTGAGCGCCGATCACCCGCTCATCACGCAAGTGCTGGCCCGTCCGGTCTCGCCATCGGCGCTCGTGCTCCTGTTGCGCAACCTGCCGGTCTACGTGTGGAAATACGCGCTCAACTGGCAGGCGCCGCGCGATCTGGAAGGCGCGCTGGAAGTCGCCAGCAACGACCTCGGCAGCCTGACGCACCTGATGCTCGAGCATGCGCTGACGCTGGGCGGCGCGCTGCCCGTTACGACGGAGACGGCGGATGCGCTGCTCGACCGGGCGCAGGCCGCGGCGGAAGCCGACTGGCTGGCCCAGCGTCCGCTGCCCACGCCCGAACTGTGGCGGCTGGCCTGTCAGGAAGCCCGACGGATGGCGCAGGTCAGCCTGATGCTGGTGGAAGGCGCGCTGACCGAGGCCCATTCCCGCGCAAGCTGGCCCGAACTGCGTTTTGGTGCGCCGGACAAAGCCCCCCCGGCCGATGCCCCGTGGGACACCACCGCGCAGGTGCTGATTCCGGGCCTGGAGGTCGCGATTACCGGCAGCATCGACCGCCTGGATCTATTACAGCTGCCCGACGGCGGTCAGCGTGCCGTCATTACCGATTT
>JAURHQ010000312.1 GCA_030833185.1 Gammaproteobacteria bacterium
CATCGCGGAGCACCTCCACCACCAGACCTTCCGCCATGCAGTGAAAGCGCCCCAGTTCGCACTGGGTCGCGATGGCGCCCAACTCCTCCGAGCTGTACTCATCCACCACCCGCACACCCCAGGCGAACGACAAGGCCTCGGCCAGAGCGGGGGGCAGCGGCTCGCCTTGCGAGATCACCACCTCGAGGCCGCCGGGATTGCGCCGCGACGCTTCAAGCAGGCCGCGGAGATTGGACGGGTAGCTGGCCAGATAGTGGGCCCGCGCGCCGGCAAGCACCTCGAGCTGGCGCTCAATGGGGGCAGTGATGGGGTAGCTCCACGACGGCCCATTGTGAAACAGCGCACCGAGGCTCGCATTCCAGTTGCTCGCGTGCCGCGGCTCGTCCTCGGTCACGCCGACCAGCCCGCTGCGAATGCTGGCGTAGGTTTTGCGCGCATCAAGCCGCTGCCAGGCGAAATTCCGCAAGGTAAAGGCCTTGCGCAAGGTCTGGGCCGCCATCGTGCAGCGAATGACGACCGGCTCGCCGGTGGAGCCCGAGCTCTTGAGCGCGACGACCGCGCCGTGCGCGGCGTCAACCGTGCAGAAAAGTCCGGCATCCGGCGCCTGCAGTTCGACGCGAGTCAGTACCGGCAAACTGGCGAGCGCGGCAAAGACCCGTTCGGGTCGCAGATCGAGGCCTGCAAGGCGGGTGGCGAAATGCGGACTGCGGGTTTGCGCATGCACCAGCCGGGCACTGAGTTGCACCGCCTGCAGTTCGTGCAGGCGCGCGGCGGGCAGCCATTGCGTGGACTCAAGCTGCGTGAGCGTAGCGAACACTTCCGCATGGCGGTGATCTATCACCGCCGGCCAGCGGAGCTCCGCCGAGCTGGACTTCAACATCTGCCGCCCCGCGAGCAAGGCGGCCCCGATGAACTTGCTTGCAAGGTCATCGGGCGGCGGCGCGCGAGCGGCTTAGCCGGCGTCGTTCCGGGTGCGCAGGAAGTTGAAGAACTCCACACCTTCGCGCAGGCGGCGCTTCATCATGGTCCAGCTTTTCAGCATTTCCCAGGTGATTTCGCCAATCTTGCGCGGCCGGAAATAGAAGCGCTTGTAGAAGGTTGCCAGCGCTTTAAAGATTTCCTCATGCGACAGATGCGGGTATTCGAGCGAGCTGATCTGCAGCCCGTTGTCCGCCACCACGTCGCCCGCCGGACGGCGCAGCCAGTTGTTGGACTGGGCTTCGGCGTAAATGCGCGTGCCGGGATAGGCCGCGGCCAGCGACACCTGAATGGTGTGCGGATTGATTTCCTGCGCGTAGCGAATGGTCTCTTCGATGGTCTCGCGGGTTTCGCCCGGCAGGCCCACGATGAAGGTGCCGTGGATCGCGATGCCCAGCTTGTGACAGTCGGCGGTAAAGCGCCGCGCGATGTCGGTGCTCACACCTTTGCGGATGTTGATCAGGATCTGGCGGTTGCCGGACTCATAGCCCACCAGCAGCAGGCGCAGTCCGTTTTCCTTCATGATTTTCAGCGTCTCGTAAGGCACGTTGGCCTTCGCGTTGCACGACCAGGTAATGCCCAACTTGCCCAGCAGACGCGCTGTTTCTTCCACCCGCTTGATGTCGTCGGTGAAGGTGTCGTCGTCAAAGAAGAACTCTTTGATCTGCGGGAAATACTCTTTTGCCTTGGCAATTTCAGCCGCAACGACCTGCGGGCTGCGGGTGCGATAGCGATGACCCGAAATGGTCTGCGGCCACAGGCAGAAGGTGCAGCGCGACTTGCAGCCGCGGCCGGTGTAGACCGACAGGTAGGGGTGCTGCAGATAGCCGATGAAATAGTCTTCGATCACCAGATCGCGCTTGTAGACGTCGATGACCGAAGGCAGGGCGTCCATGTCTTCGATGATCGGGCGATCGGCGTTGCGCACGTAGTGCTCGCCGTTGCGCCAGGTAATGCCGCCGACTTCCGCCAGCGGCTTGCCTTCGGCGATCTCGACGCAAACGTAGTCGAATTCGCCGTTGGCGACAAAGTCGATGGCCTTGGACGCGCGGATGGAAGGATCCGGATTGACCGACACATGCGCGCCCACCATGCCGATGAGCAGCTGTGGATTTTTTTCCTTCAGCGCTTCGGCAATTTTGCAGTCGTTCTCGAACGACGGCGTGCTGGTGTGAAGCACGGCGAACTCGTAGTCGCCAGCCATCGCCACCACTTCTTCCACGGTCTGGCCGTGGGCGGGGGCATCCACCAGTTTGCTGTTCGGCACCATCGCCGCCGGCTGTGCCAGCCAGGTGGGGTACCAGAACGAGCGGATTTCGCGACGGGCCTGATAGCGCGAGCCCGCGCCACCATCAAAGCCGTCAAAGGACGGCGGATTCAGAAACAGTGTTTTCATAGTCATGACGGTTCGACGGTTCCTTTCAGTTCCATGTGGCCCTGTTTGTCCACCTTGAATTCATAACCCTGCCATTCGACGTTGCGGCCCAGAAAACTGCTCGCCCACACGCCGAAACACAGGAGGTCGCGGAGCACGGTCAGCCCGTATGCCGGGGACTGATCGGGTGCCACGCTGGTGCGCGCCACATCGTGCAGCAGCGCGCGTAATCCCACCGCCCAGCCCACTGCAGCAACGCCAAGCACAGGATGTCGGCCGGCGACACACGCGGCAAAAGCCAGCGCGGCGGGCACGACGTAGGTCAGGAAAGACATGGCGTAGCCGCCCGCTTGCACGGTACGGACTGTGCGGGCCCAGCGGAGTTCATGCCTCAACAGCGCACGAAGCGAGGGCTCATAGACCGTATTCTCGACGATGCAAGGGATTAAAGCGACCCTGCTGCCCTGTGCGGCGACCAGGTCGCCCAGCCGGTAGTCGTCAGCCAACTCATTGGCGAGGCGCTCGAAGCCGCCAATGGCCACCAGCGCAGACCGCCGGATGGCCATGGTCGCGCCAAAACAGAAGTGCAGCGGCTGGAAGCTGGTCGCGACCAGCACCGAGGGCAGAAACCATTCGTTGATATAAGCCGCACCCAGCCAGGACGCGAGCCCACCCATCGGCTTGCCGCGATAGAGGCAGGTGCCGGCGCCGACCGCCGGGTCGGCAAAGCTGTGCGCGATGCGTTGCAGGTAATCCGGCGGCACCCGCATGTCGCTGTC
>JAURHQ010000313.1 GCA_030833185.1 Gammaproteobacteria bacterium
CGCTGCGCACCGACGCCGAACTCGCCGCCGAACGCCAGTCCCGGCAAGCCGGCATGATCCTCACCACCGCCCCCGGCATTGACGGCCACCACGCCACCCGCCAGCTCGGCATCGTCACCGCCGAATGCGTCCTCGGCATCAACCTCTTCGCCGACATGCTCATTTCCCTGCGCGACGCCATCGGCGGCCGCAGCGACACCGCCCAAAAAGCCCTGCGCACCGCCCGCGAAACCTGCCTCGAAGAACTCAAGGCCGAAGCCGCCACCCGCGGCGCCAACGCCGTCATCGCCGTCGACCTCGACTACAGCGAAATCTCCAAGGGCAATAACAGCATGATCCTCCTCGTCGCCAGCGGCACCGCCGTGGTCATCGCCCCCGCCTGATTAAACGTCCGCCGTCACCCGCACGACGTTGGTGCCGTCGGCGTAAATGATCGCCCGCTTGCCGGCGGCGACGGTGATGCCGGTGCCGGTGGCGCCGATGAACTGCAGGCCGAAGCCGCCGGTTGTGTTGTTGAATACCGTCCATTGCCGCGGCCTGAGCGGCAGGACGATGTTGCGGGCGGCGGTAAGCGTGCCGGTAAATTGCAGGACCTGGTTGCGGACCTCGGCAAAGGTCAGGGTGGTGTTGGCATCGGTCATCGCCTTGGCGAGCAGGCCGTGGTGGTCCGGCGTCGCCAGGCGGTGGTCGGTGTAGCTGGTGACGCTGGCGCTGCCGGTGACGACGGTGTAGAGCGGCGTCCGCCCGGCGGTAAAGCCGGTGGTGTTGCTGCTGACGGCGCCGGTAGTCGGCTCGGCCTCGACGTAGTTGGTCGTGCTGGCGGTCAGCGTCAGCGTGCCGTTGGCGATCTGCGTCAGAGCGCCATTGACCAGCACGTTGCCGCCGTAATAGCCCCAGGTCAGGCCGCTGCTGGTGGATTGGCGGCGGCCGTAGAGCGTTGCCGGGCTGGCCGCGTCAAAGTAGGCGTTGGCGGTGACTTCCTTGCTCGCCTGCGCGGTCAGGATGGGGTCGAAGGTCGGGGTGCTGTTGGACATGTTTTACCTCGTGATCGAAGTCGACAGCGGGAATCCCCGGCCGACAGTGGCGCTGCGCTGGTAAATGCGGACGTAGAGCGTGGCCTGATTGCTGCCGAAGTCAGTGACCTGCTGGGCGCTGGTGTAGGTGGCGGCGGCGCTGGTCAGGGCCGAGAAGGTGCGCTTGACGGTGGCGAAGGTGCCATCGGTGTAGATTTCAAGGTCGTAGCTCACGCTTGCCTCGCCGAGCGCGGCATCGACGCTATTGCGCCACTCACCATCGGTGCGGCTGCGGCGAATCCACGATAGCGACCAGTCGCCGGCGTTGCGGCTGCCGTTGAGATAGACCGGCGCCAACGGCTTGAGATTGACGCCGCCATAGGTAAAGCTGGCATTGGCCGCGCTGTCGAGCGGGGCGCCGCTGGTCACGCCGCGATACAGCGCTGGCGCGCCGACGCCGGTGGCCGGCAGCGTGGCGAAGGCAATATCCGGGTCACTGAGCTGCACGATGCCATCACCAGCGGCATGATTGCCCTGGTTGTGCTCGGTGCCGAAGCGGCCACGCAAGAGGTTGGACAGGATGTAACTGCCATCGGCCTGCAGCTCGGCGTTTTGCGCGGCGATGATCTCCCAGCGGCCGTCGACGCCATAGGCAAAATGATTGGCGCCGTTGAGCATTTGTAGTTGGGTGACCGAGGACAGCGAACCGCCGCCGATGCGTACCTGCAGGCGGCTGGCGGTGTCGATCAGGCCCGCCGGGGCGCTGCCGATGGCATTGACGGCGCTGCCCAGCGGCACGGCATCGGCAAAGGTGGCGAAGACGCTCCAAGCGGCGCCATCGTCGACGCTGCGATAGATGATGCCGCCCGGCCAGCCGTCGGTATAGCCGGACATCGCCGCCAGCACCCCATAGGCATCCTGCGCCGGGTGCACCGTGGCGCAATCAATGAGCGTGTAGCGGGCGCGGCCAGCCAGCGGGATGGCTGTGCCGGGCAGCGGGCCAGCGACACCGCTGGCGGTGCTGGTGTAGGTCGCCGGGGCATAGAAGCGGCCCTTGACTTCCATGCGGCCGCTCGGCGTGTAGTGAATCGAGACAATGCGGATGTCGAGCGGGCGACCGGGGATGTCGAGGGTGATGATGTCCGCCGGCTCCAGCGCCAGGTAAGTCGGCGGCAGAGAGAAGGCGACTTCGTTGCGCTCGGTCCAGCGCAGGTAAAGCAGCACCTCGGCCTTTTGCGCGGCCTCGGCAGCGGTCAGCACCACCGGCAGCTCGATGCTCTCGATATTGACGGCCGGGGTGTTGGTGCGCTCGGCGTACTGCTCGCCGGGGTCGTACTCACGGGCGTGGTCGGCAAACTTGATCGCCACGCGGCGCGGCAACTGGCTGTCCATTTCGCGCGAGTGCGTCAGCGATACGCCCGGTTTGCCGCTGCCGTCGCGGGCGTCGAGGTCAGTCGCGGGGATGCTGGCGGCGATGCCGCTGCCGCCACGGCGGATAAACTTGACCTTGTAGCCGGACTGGATCACGTCAAACGGCCAGGCTGTCTGCAGCGGCTGGATCGCGGCGCGCAAGGCGCCGACCGAGGTGACCCGGAAGCCGCGCACGGCATCGGTCAGGCTCGAAACGTCGATGTCGGACGATTCGAGCAGGTTGGAGCGCAGGCACTCGTCCGCCACGATGTCGGAGAGCACGGCCTGCCCGTCGATAATCGAGCGCAGCTTGCAATACTGCACATTGACCGCCTCGCCGCCGACAGAGGTCAGGCCGGCGAGCGCGATGATGTCGCCGTCCATTCGGATCTGCCGGTAGTCCGGAACCACACTGCTTTTGATGAAGTCAGGATAGACGGTTTCGATCAGCGTCAGCGTGTCGTAATCGATCACATCAATCGGCGTCGGCACCGGCGCGGCGCCTGGCACATTGGTGGCGCGCCAGTAGCGGTAAATCTTGCGGTCAATGATCGAAATCGACGCCGGGCCGCTGTCCAATGTGCCGGCCGGCTGGGCGATGGTCGCGGATGTCCAGGTTTCGGTCGTTACGTTGTATTTCCAGATTTTTCCGACGTTGGTCAGCACCAGGCGCCGCTCGGCATCGACCGCCAGGC
>JAURHQ010000314.1 GCA_030833185.1 Gammaproteobacteria bacterium
CTACCTGAGTGTTTCCATAGTTAAGTTTCCCAATGCTGCTGGTGCGTGTATCTCTGTACCCGGCTCCACGCAAATATGATTGACCACAAAGTTATTGAGATGATTCGCCACCATGAGGGCGTAAGGATGCGCCCCTATCGGTGTCCGGCCTCGCTATGGACGGTCGGGGTCGGGCACCTTCTATACCCAGCACAGGCAGCGATGCCTGTATCCGATAGGCTACAGTTCCCACTACGCGCAGAGGATGATCGTGTCTGGACTGCTGAACAGGTTGATGCTCTCCTCGCTCAAGACCTTGTGCGCTTTGAGCGCGGCGTGGCCCGATATTGCCCTGCTGGCTTTGCTCATCAAGGCCAATTCGACGCTCTCGTTTCCTTTGCTTTCAATGTAGGGCTGGGCAATCTGCAACGCTCGTCGCTGCGAATGAAGCACAATCGCGGCGAGTTCGAAGAAGCAGCAGAAGAATTCATGAAGTGGACGAAGGCCGCGGGCAAGGTGATGCGCGGCCTAGTGAATCGACGACTTGATGAGCGGAGGCTTTACCTTGGCAAATAAACTCAAGTCGATACAGATGTACGAGGGCAAGTGGTATCGCGTCAAGGGATACAACTACACCGAGTGCTGCGATTGTGCGCTGATCCACAAAGAAGCATTCCGCCTAGTCGATGGCTCGCTCGAGTGGAGCGGGACGCGCGACGATAAACTGACCGAAGAGCGCCGAAAGGAACTCGGCATCAAGGTCATACGGAAGAAAACAGGAAATGACCGAAAAAAAAGCGACTGACGAGCAGATCATGGCCGCTCTTGCTAAACACAATGGCATTCGCACGATGGCCGCTGCCGAGTTGAAACTTTCCGAACGCGGTCTGCTGCGAAGACTGGCAGCGATGCGGGGCGCAGGGCTTGAGGTTCGCGGTACTACTTACCAAAACCGCAACCCTCCGCCCACCGCCGACTTTGAGTTCACGCCACTGCCCGATGACGACATCCCGATTGAGCAACTGATCGAGCAGCGAAAGCGCAAATTTACTCACAAGCGTGAGCACGAAGAGGCCAGCAAACTCATCCCGATTCGCATCAAGATCGGTGGCCCGATCGGGCTCCTGCACTTTGGCGACCCGCACGTTGACGACGACGGCTGCGACATCGAGGCCATCGAACGGCATACGGCCCTCGTAAACGCCACAGAAGGGCTTTTCGCTTGCAACGTGGGCGACACCACCAACAACTGGACGGGGCGACTGGCGCGGCTCTACGCCGACCAGACCACCTCGGCAGCACAGGCATGGCGCATTGCGGAATGGTTCGTCAATCGGTGCCGCTGGCTTTACATGATCGGCGGCAATCACGATCTATGGTCTGGATCGGGCGATCCGCTTAAGTGGATTGCGAAGCAGCAGAACTCGCTCTATAAGTCGAGCGAGGCACGCATCGCGCTGCGGTTTCCGAACGGTGCCGAGGTGCGGGTTAACGCACGGCATGACCACAGCGGCTCGTCAATCTGGAATCCAGCCCACGGCCCGATGAAGGCCGCGCTGATGGGCACCCGCGACCATATTTACGTCGCTGGACATAAGCACGAGAGCGCGTATAGCGTGCTGAAAGACCCGATTCAAGGCATCACCATGCACGCCATTAAGGTCGCCTCATATAAGGTTTACGACCGTTACGCAAAGGAGCGCGGATTCCGCGACAACTCCCTATCGCCGTGCGCCCTCACCGTTATCGACCCCAGCCTACAGCACGACCATCCCGACATGGTTAAGGTGTTTTGGGAACCAGAGGTCGGGGCGGACTACCTACGCTGGCTGCGCTCCCGATGAAACTGGAAGACGACGCACTCGAGGAGATGGCGTGGGCCGAACCGGACGCGTGCCAGAATTGCGTCTGGTTTTGTCCGTGGAACGGCATCGGCTGGGGCTGCTCGCACGAGACAGTCAATGGACTGCTCGGCGGCATCTGTCGATGCGGCAGCAAGCACTTTAAGCAAGCGCGACCATATAACGTGCGCGGCACTACGCTAGATCGGTAGTCACCACAGATCGACCCCGCCACGTTTTGCCGCCCACTCCGGCGGAGGCACTCGTCGCCACTCATCCCGCCTTATCTGGTTCAGTGTCTTGAACCACCGTCTTGAAATTAACACGATGCCTAGCAGCACGGGCATCAGAAAGAGAATAGATACGAGCAGTTGCATGGTTCGGTTCTCCTGTTGCATCGCAATACCCACAGCGGAACCAGTCTCCGCTGTAGTCCTCGATCCATAGTCGGCCAAAGCAGCCGGGGCAGTTCATTTGTCATCCCTCGCACGAATGTCGTCGTGGTTTAGTCGGCCATTTATGGCCTGTTGACCAACTTTTGGCCGGTTATTTGGCCGGATATGGCCGGTCATTGGCCCCTCGCACGGATGGCGGCGGCAAGCGCATAGGCTAGTTCAGACCATTTTGCCGAGTTGTCACATATCTCCGCGCATTTCTCCCGCTCGGCTGCGGCAACGATGGCGGCGAAGCGTTCAAGCGCAGCATCGTCAAAAAGCCAAGCGTCACCGTTTGGCAATTCCGAAATGTACCCGCTAGCCTCTCGTGCCATTCGGATGATGTCGTCGCGGGTCATGCCTTCTTCTCCGTCACTTCGCATACGCCGATCTCTACCATCTTGTCAAAGCAGCATTCCATGCAGAACCGCCGCACGGTGCCGGTATCAGCCCGGCTGAATGTGATGGTGCCAACAACGGTGCCGTGTGCCGGGCAGTCATATTCGGGTTGCTTGATGATTAAAGATTCCGTTTCGCGGATCATGGTTCCTGCACCCATCGGCTGTCCATCCTTCGCAATTCACGCACCTCTGACTCCAGCGTCTCTATTCTTGAGACGTACCAGACAATGCGTTCCCGCAGTTCTCGGATCTCCGCTTTGTATTCGCTCGCCGTATGCGGGGTTCGATCCCATTCGGCGTCCCATTCGTCGATCATATGATGTCCTCCGCTCGTAGTTGTGCGATGGTTCTGACCATTCCCTCAAGGTGCGCCAATCGAACGTAATCGCGATCAAGATCGGTATGCGCTCTACGATCTATCGCGTCGTG
>JAURHQ010000315.1 GCA_030833185.1 Gammaproteobacteria bacterium
GAGTTCGAGCATCACCACCGTCGATTCCAGCGCGTGCGCGGCCAGATACCAGCACACCGCGAACGTAAACCAGGGCCAGCGTTGACGACCCACCAGCGCCGCCGTCAACAGCCCAAACCAGCCCACCAGCGCGAGCAGGGTGGATACCGGGTTCAGCAAGCTGCGCGAAATCTGGAAGTCGTCGTAGAAGAGTCCGTACTGGCCCAAATCAGGCAGTAGCAGCAGGCGCAGGTAGTAGAAGAGCACGCGTAGTTCGGTCAATAAGCGCTCCAGCGGCGTAAATGCACGAACCGAATCACCGTGATTTAGCCATTCCGGATGGCGCAGCAGATAGGCAGCCACGCACAGCATGGGCAGCACGAGCAGCAGCCCGTAGAACTGGTTCAGATTCCCGAGGCGGGGCGTGAAACTGCTGCGAAATCGCAGCAAGGAGACCTCTATCGCCAGGAGCAGCGGGAACAGCAGCACGCCGTTTTCCTTGGCGAACACGGACAGCAGCAGGCACGCGGGTACAGCCAGCCAAAGCCGCAGCCTGGCGTCCTGGCCCACCATCATTCGGCTGCGGGCCTGCAGATAAAAAAGAATGCCCAGCAGCACAAAGGTGCCGGACAGGCTGCTCATTCGCTGCACCACATACAGCACGGCGGTCAATTGCAGCGGATGCAGCAGCCACAGGCCGGTGACGGCCAGCGCAAGCCAGCGCTGCGCTTCCGCTGGCTGCCCTGCAAGCCGCAGGAGATGGCGCGCGACCCGCCAGACGAGCAGCCCGTTGACCAGATGGATGACGAGGTTAGTGAGCTTGAACCAGAAAGGGTCCAGCCCGGTCAGCAGAAAATTGACACCGAAACTGCCCATGCTGAGCGGGCGTCGGAGTGGCCCGGAGCCGCTCGCGAATGCAATTTGCGGCAGGCTGTCCCAGCTTGCGTGGTGCAGTTCGCGGAAGGCACCCTCAAGCAGATTGGCGTAGTCATCAAACACGAAAGGGCCGCTGAGGCCCGGCCAATACGCGAGTAGCGTGAGCAGTAGCAAGACGAGAACAGGGACGAGGTCAGACTTGAGCACTGGGTAGCGCATCGGAAGCAAAGTGCGCCCGGTTCGGGCGGCGGGCATAGGCGGGGAGAGAAAACGCGATGCTGGAGGCTAGCGCCAGCATCGCGCGGAGAATCAAGCCGGTAAAGGCTTGATTCAATCCTAGCGGCAGTTAGCCGGGCGGTACTTGTCGAGCAGGGTGCCCGTCGTGCAGGCCCAGGCGACGGCGCCGTTGGTGGTCGTCGGGACGATGATGATCGTCGAGGCGGCGATCGGCGCACCGGAGAAGGTCACCAAGATGGTGCCGCTGGCGCCGACGCTCACGTTGTCCACGGCGTTGCCGCGCACGCTGTTCGAACTCGGCAGACCGGCCTGGGCGTTGCTAGTCGGCAGGGTGCCGATGGAGGAGAAGTACTCGGCAACGCCGCTCTGAGCGGCGCCGGCGAGACCAATACCTTCGGTCACTTTCGCGCGGACGGTGTAGTCCTGATAGGCCGGAATCGCGACGGCGGCCAGAATGCCGATAATCGCCACCACGATCATCAGTTCGATTAGGGTGAAACCCTGTTGCAGCTTTTTCATGGTCAACTCCTGAAAAAAGGATCCTTGGTCAAAATAGTGGTACGGGAAGCAGAGCGCTCTACCGCCCGGACCGGGTTGACGCTGCCGGGGTTCAACCCACAGGCCTGCGTGCGAAGCTTAGCGAGCAGCAAGCGTGCCAGCTTTAGCGAAATTTGAAATTTTGTTGATCCTGCTGGCACAACGGGCGACTCGTCTGGAAAAACCCGCCGGCGCCCAGTCAAAAACTGACGCAGAACGTCACTTTGTGACGCAGAACGTCACTTTTCTTCCATGCCGAGGCGGCTCAATCGGTAGCGAAGTGCACGGAAGGTAATGCCGAGCAGCCGGGCGGCCCGGGTCTTATTGCCGCGCGTCTGGGTCAAGGCGTCAAGAATCCGTTGCCGCTCGAGTTGGTCCAGCCAGTCCTGCAATTCGTCTGGCGGACGGCCCTCGGTCGTCGCCGGCAACTGGAGGTCATTAAGCTCAATTTCTGCGCTTTCGCAGAGGGTGGCCGCGCGCTCGAGAATATTTTCGAGTTCGCGCACGTTGCCGGGAAACGCGTACTCCCGTAAGCCTGCCATCGCCGACTTCGTCAAGGTGAAACGGCTACCACCCTGCTCCCGGCTGTAGGCTTCCAGAAAATGCAGCGCCAGGGCGCTGATGTCTTCGGGCCGCTCACGCAGCGCCGGGACTTTTACTTCGATGACGTTGATTCGGTAGTACAGGTCCTGTCGGAAAGCGCCGGCCGCAACCAGCTTGGACAGGTCCTTGTGCGTGGCCGAGAGAATCCGGCAGTCGACCGCCTGTTCGCGCGCCGCGCCGACCCGCCGAATGCGCTTCTCCTGGATCGCGCGCAGCAGCTTGACCTGCATCGCCAGCGGCAACTCTGCGACCTCGTCCAGAAACAGACTGCCGCCGTCGGCGGCCTCGAATAGCCCAACCTTGTCACTGAAAGCGCCCGTAAAGCTGCCTTTAACGTGCCCGAACAGCTCGCTTTCGATGAGTTCCTGCGGGATCGCCCCGCAGTTCACGGGCACAAAGGCCTGCGCGGCACGCGGCCCCTGCTCGTGGATCAGGCGCGCCACCATTTCCTTACCCGTGCCGGATTCGCCTGAGATGTAGACCGGCGCCTGGCTGCGGGCAAGTTTCTGGATGGTTTCGCGCAGCCGCTGCATGGCGGCGGACTCCCCGATGAGCGGCCGGGAGGGCGCCGCCACCGCGCTCCGCTGCCCCAGCTTGACCGCTTGCCCGACCAGTTGGCGCAGGTCTTTCAGGTCGACCGGCTTGTTCACGAAATCGAAGGCGCCGGCTTTCAGGGCCTGGATGGCCGCTTCCATGCTGCCGTGCGCGGTAATGACGGCCACCGGGACCGCGGGGTAGTGCTGGACGATGTGGCTGACCAAATCCAGCCCGTTACCATCCGGTAAGCGCATATCGGTC
>JAURHQ010000316.1 GCA_030833185.1 Gammaproteobacteria bacterium
CCGAGTTCTATCGGGGCTACGACGCCGCCGAGCAGGGCGCACCCCGCTAATTACCAACAGGGGACTTCGGTCCCCCACCAACCAAAGAGGGATCACCAACATGCTTATCGACCTACAACAGAGAGACGCCGAGACCCACAAGTGGGAGCAGGTCGCCACCTTCCGTTACGCGCACATGGCCGTCGAGGCGGCCATAGCCTTCAGCAAGATGGACAAGGGTACATACCGCACCCTCGACCACCGCTGGGTGGACGACGGCATCGAGGTGACCACGATCATCAACGGCAACGTCATAACCGCTTGACCGTGCCCTCAAACTGTTTACAGACAATCAGACCAACAACGAAATAAGGGACTACCAACATGATACGACCAACACTCAACATCAGCGGCAGCAGCGCAGCCGACCTCATCCAGCCCCGCCGCGACGCGATGGACGCACTGCTGGACGCCATCGAGGCGCTCAAGCAAGTCACGCCCAACGGTCGCGACTACATCTGCGAGCGTGACCGGTTCATCGACGACCGCACCACCCACTTCGACCGACTGGCTGCGCTGCGTGTGCTGCGCGAGGAGCTGCTCGAAGAGGCACTGCACATCGGCAATCAGGAAAGGGCACTGGCATGACATACGACAACCCATATCGCTACGCGACATTGGTAGAGTGCAGCGACGCCGGTGACGGCATCTATCACGCCATCAGCGCCAATGAGGACGACGACCGCGTGATGAGTTCGGCGGCTTACGATATTATCAAGCGCACCGTCGAGAAGTGGTTCGAGCAACCCGACGTACTGAGCTGCAAGCTCAACGTTGAGGACGGCAGTCTGGGTGTTTTTATCGACACAATCGGCGACGATCGCGAAGTCCTTGCCGAGTTCACGGTGCCCTTCGCAGAGCTTGTGCTTTCGGCCGCGCACACTTGCGAAGAGTGGGACGGCACACCTCCGTCGGACGTGTCGGCGATGCTGCGCAAGCTGGCCGACCAGATCGACGGGAAGGAAGCAGCGTGACCGCCATCACCGAGGACACACCCGAGGGCGGCCCAGAGGAGCTTCAGTGGAAGATCGACCGGCTGATTGAGCAGGTTGAGCGGCACGCCGCCGAGTTGACACGCGTGACCGGCATAAAAAACGGTCTGGCGAAGGAAGTCGACGAGCTGGACAAGCGCTTCGAAACTCTGACCAACCGCCTGACCGTCGGCGTCCTGCGCAAGGCAGGCTACACCGTCAGGATCGAGGAGGTTGAGTTCTGCGAAGCCTGCGGCGAGGAGTATTGAGCCATGAGAACGAAGCGCGATATATCTGACGCCGCGCCTGACGGCACCGACCGCATCATCTATCGCATGGTGCGCGACCCCAGCGTGGTTTACATCTTGGAGCGCCGGATTGTCTTGTTCGGTGGCGAGGACGTGGTCATCTGGCATTCGATGGGCAAGTTCAACTTCCGGGTAGTCGACCACATCGTGCGCAACGCATGGCGCGCGCCTAACCTTCAGACGTGGGACCACGACTTCTGCCGCTTCCTCACGGGGCCGCGCGTCCGCAAGAGGTACGAGGCCGCAAGCAGGCCGTGGTGCCCACAGCCTTTGCAAGACAAGGGCACGCTCGACCGCAACTGGGCCATATGGCGCGACATGAAGGTGAACGGCCTAACAGGTAAATCTGTTGGGGCGAAGCACGGTGTCACCGCCACTCGGGCGGCGCAGATTACCAAGAAACATTCGCGGCATGTGGAGTGGCACATCAGGTACCGAGGCGACCACATGGCCGACTATCCACCAGCCATAGTCGAGGCGCTGTACGGCGTCGAGATCATCGAGCAACTCGGCTGCGCACCCTACATGCGCATGCCCGACGGACGTGAAGTACAACTTTAACAAAGGAGAAAATCAATGAACAATGAAGCAGCATTTCCAGTAGTAGTTCCCGCAGATTGGGACAGCGTCCAAAACGGTATGAGCCTGCGCGACTACTTCGCCGGGCAGGCGATGGTAGGCTTGTTGTCAGGGCGAGAACCCGACACCGAGTTTGCGTACCGCAGCCTCGCCGCGATTAGCTACTGCTACGCCGAAGCCATGATGCAAGAGCGAGACTGATCGTGGCCAGACCAATGATTTACCCGATGGGCACGCTGGAGGTCGGCGAGGTGGCAACCATGCCAGCCGACAAGCCCGGCTTGGCTAAACGCACCACCCGCAATGCCAGCCAGTACGGCATCCGCAACGGCAAGACATTCAAGTGCCGCACGATTAACGGCGTCACCTTCATCACGAGGTTAACATGACCGACACACCACCAAACTGGGTGCTGATCGAAGCCGCGAAGCGGTGCGATTGGGCACCGGGGAAGACGCTGGCGCAGATGCGCGGGCATATTTACAATTCGGGTGCTTATCGCGCCCTGTGCGACATGATCCAGAAATACGAGCAGCCGCCCGTGGATCGCAAGCTGCTGTGTGCGCGTGAGGCTATAGCGAGAGCGGCTGATAGCGAAATTGCTCAGAGGCAGTGGCGCAATGGAATAAACGATCACTTGGCGAGTATCGAATGGACTGTCCGCGCCATCGAACTTTGGGAAGAGGGGTTTGGGAAATGACCGCCAAGACACTGGTTCAAACGCTGGTCGAAATCTACGGTCGCATTGGCGACTTCCACATCACACCATGCGACGGCGCAATCCCCATATCCGAAGCCGATAGGCTCGCGGAGAAGGCCGTAGAGGACTACACCAACGCCCTCCTCGGGAAGGCACAGGCAGAGATCGAAAAGCTGCGGCGCGACCACGCGGCAGCGGTAAAGGAAGCCAACATCGCCAAGGCGCGACTTAAAGGGGTTGAGAAACAATGGCACGCAGATCGCGCAGCACTAAAGGGAAGCAAATGACCGACAACACACCGCTATTCGCTATAATCGTCGGGCTGGCGATCCTCACGACCTACCTGATCGCGACAGCCCCAAAGACAACAGCGCAAGAGCGCAAAGAAATGGAAGAGGATTGGTGGGGATGACACCCAGACAG
>JAURHQ010000317.1 GCA_030833185.1 Gammaproteobacteria bacterium
GCTCAGGCGGCGGCGCGCTTCCTGAACCATTACCAGACCAATCAGGATGATCGAGGCCAGCGCAATGGCGCCCAGCACGTAACCGAGGATGGTGTTGAGATAACGGGCATCGGCGCGGCTCTGCAGGCCTTGCGACAGCGCGGAGGTCTTGTCGAGCAGGGTCTGCGAAACCTCGAAGATGCTGTTCGCCGACTCGCGTACCTGGAACAGTTCAGGCGACGTTTCGAGAATTTCATCCACCGATCCGGATACGAACTGGAAGAGCTCAGCGATCTCCGAGAGACGATCCAGCGCCTCTTCGTCGGCCACCGCAGTGATGCCCATGGCGACGTTGCCTTCGATCATCGCATTCAGGACTCGACCGAACAGACTGGCATCACGACCGAACATATCGGCCGCCTGTACCGAGTCCTGGTCACCGGACAGCACCTTGTTCACCGAACCGAGGATACGCTCGGCCAGCAGCGACTGGCGCTGGGCAACCGAAACCTGCGCTGCTGGCGCACCACTTTCCAGCAGGATGTCGACGACCTCCTCGTACTCGACCTGGAGCTGAGGAATGGTTTCGGCGAGGGTGCTGGCTACCTGGTGGAGCGACAGGACAGTCTGCTCACTGGCCAGGATGGCGTCGGTATCGCGACGCAGCGTGTTCCAGTCCTGCTCCACCGCGTGGACTTCATCGCGCAACGATTCGGGAACCGCCGGCAGACCGATGTTCTCCTTTCCTTGCGAGAGATAGGCCCAGCGCTGGTTGAACTCGTTCCGGGCCTGCTTCAGAGACGCGAACGCCTCCTGCGTGCCGGTCGCCGCTTCCACGGCATCCTTGGCGATCTGCTGGGACAGTACGCGCAGCTCTCCTGCGTGAGCGATGTATTCGTTATCGTGATCAGCCTGAGTGTTGACGTACGCGAAGTTCGCGAACAGCAGCACGATCGATACGATCAGCACGATAAACAAACCGGTGGTCAGCGTATTGCTGCGCACCCCGCTCAACAAAGCATTAGCATTCATTTTGATCATTATCCGGCCCCCGCCTGGACCCCCGTCGTTTCCATCCAAGAACCAAAAGGCCGACCTTGGTCGACCCACCTACAACTAAAACGCGACGTCCAGAAACGCCTGATGCGTAGCCAATGCGTGCGGGCTGAAGACCAGCCAGGGCTGCTCGCGCTGGAACACACCATGAATGAATGGCTGAATTGATGCCTCGATCGGAGGCAACTCCTCCGAGAAGGTTTCCACCGCGAAATGCTGCATGCCGAAGACTTCGTCGACAGTCAGTCCGGCGAACACTTCCTGGTGATCCACCACCAGCACCCTGCGCTGCTTGCGCAGTGCCGAAAGCTCAAGCCCGAAATACCCACAAAGGTCCATCACAGGCAACAATCTGCCGCGCACGTTCGCCACGCCCTTTACCCAACTCTTGACGCCGGGAAGCAACGTATAGCGAGGCTCATGCAGGATTTCGCCAACCTCCCCCATTGGAGCGACGAACAAGCGCCCCCCCATCCGAAAGCCGATCCCTCCCCAGGTTTGCACGGCTTCCTGCTGAGAAGGCAGGCCTGCCGCGTACGTGCGGCAACGTTTATCTAGCTCCAGCAACTGCTGAAACGGCGTTTGCATGTCAGGCATGCTGGCCACGTCCCTTTGTCCGAGTGTTGGCTACCGCGGCGTCAGCCCGCCAGAACGGCATTCAGGGTCTTCAGCAATGTGGCTTCGTCCACCGGCTTGGTCAGGTAATCCTTGGCGCCTTGGCGTTTGCCCCAGACCTTATCGGTTTCCTGATCCTTGGTGGTGACGATGATCACCGGAATGTGACTGGTTTCAGAATCTTTGGTCAGTTGGCGCGTAGCCTGAAAACCATTCAGCCCGGGCATGACAATATCCATCAACACGGCATCCGGCTTTTCCTGACGAGCCAGCGCGACGCCGTCAGCGCCATTCTCTGCTTTAAGCACCACATGACCATTCTTCTCAAGCATGGCGGTGAGCTTGTACATTTCGGTCGGCGAATCATCAACAATCAGAACGCGAGCCATGATTTCTCCATAGGAAGGCTTCAGCGGCAAACAATGCCGAACTTCAGGATGCTTGCTCCACCGGTGCGAAATCAGGGACATGCGCCTTGATCGCACCGAGCAGCTCTTCTTTGCCGAACGGCTTGGTGAGGTATTGATCGGATCCGACAATACGCCCTTTGGCCTTGTCGAACAGGCCATCTTTGGAAGACAGCATGATCACCGGCGTCGACTTGAAGGAACTGTTGTTCTTGATCAACGCACAGGTCTGATAACCGTCCAGCCTGGGCATCATAATATCGACAAAGATGATGCGGGGATGAGTATCCGCAATCTTGGCGAGCGCATCGAAACCGTCCACAGCGGTGATGACATCGCAACCTACTTTCTTCAGCAGGGTTTCAGCAGTGCGACGAATCGTTTTCGAATCGTCGATCACCATGACCTTCAAGCCCTCGGAGTGCTGTTCCATTTCGCCCTACCATCGCCTCGGTGAGTCGTAGTTTATCGTTATGTCAGTGCGCCGGAGGCCCTGCCACCGATGGGCTGCACCCAATCGCCGGACCTTTTTAGCACACTCCTCATGCACACGCTATCAACCGGAAAAGCATCCGGATTTTCCTTGACCCAGTGCACAACCACAGCCAATCTGCAGCGACATTTTGAGCCACTGGCGGCGCTTCGCCGCCCATTGCCGGAGAACACCCCATGACCGTTCGCGTCGGGATCATCATGGACCCTATCGCGCAGATCGCCTTCAAGAAGGACAGCTCGCTGGCCATGCTGCTGGCTGCCCAGGCGCGAGGCTGGACACTGTTCTACATGGAGCAGCGCGACCTATATCAGCTCGGCAATCAGGCCCGGGCGCGCATGTGCCCGCTGCGGGTATTCAACGACCCACAACATTGGTTCGAGAAGGATGGGGAGGTCGATGCGGCCCTGACTGATCTGGACGTGATCCTCATGCGCAAGGACCCGCCTTT
>JAURHQ010000318.1 GCA_030833185.1 Gammaproteobacteria bacterium
CGCCAGCCACCCGTCCGATGCCGTGCTGTGGGCGTGGAGGTCGGCCTTCACCCGTGCGAAGGCAGTAGCAGACGCGGCGCGCTCACCGCAGCAGCACCCACGCGGCCAGCGCCAGCACCACGGCAGCCATGAAGTACCACGCGCCCCAGGTCTGCTTGGCAGCGGGCGTGGTCGCCGCCTCCGCGGTCGCCGTTGGCGTGTCCGCCGTCGGCGCGTCGCCGTCGAGGGCGATTAGCGGCTCGAAACGCTGAAAAAATTCCCCCGCCAGCTTTTGCGCGGTCCGGTCGATCAGCGAGCCGCCCAGCTGGCCCAGCTTGCCGCCGACGTCGGCCCTCACTTCGTAGTGCAACAAGGTGCCGGCGCCGTCTTCTTCCAGCCGCACACTGGCCCGGACCTTGGCGTGTCCCGCAGGTCCGGCCTTGCCTTCGCCGACCAGCGTGTAGCTTGCGGGCGGGTTCAGATCTTCGACCTGCATATGCCCTTTGAATTTGGCGGACAGGGGACCGACCTTGGCCGCCACCGTCGCTTCAAACTTGCCGGGTTCCTGCTCGGTCAGGGCTTCGCAGCCCGGAATAGCCTGCAGCAGGAGCGCCGGGTCGTTGAGCGCCGCAAACACCCGCGCGCGCGGCGCGTTGATGCGGATTTGCTGTTTCAGTTCCAAAAAACAAACTCCTCTTGCTCGGGCCTTAGCCCTGCGCGGCCTTGATCTTCGTCCACAGCGACGAGGGCCGCAGCGGCAGTTCGGTAATCTCAATGCCGAACGGCGCCAGCGCGTCGCAAATGGCGTTGCTGAGCGCGCCCGGCACCGAACTCGGCCGGCCTTCGCCGATGCCGCGGGTGCCGAGCGGCGTGTGCGGACATGGGGTCGAGGCATAGCTCAGTTCGATGTCCGGCACGTCGGCCGCGGTGGCGAGTTTGTAGTTCTCGAAGTCCGCGGTCAGCTGCTGGCCCTGCTCGTTGTAGATGAACTCTTCGTACACCGCGTTCGACAGGCCCTGCACGATCGCGCCGTGCATCTGGCCGTCCACGATGTTCTGGTTGATGACGTTGCCGACATCTTCCGAGGTCACCCAGCGCTTGATCTTGAACTCGGCGGTCTTGATGTCGACCTCGACCACGCAGAAGTCGCCGTTGAAGCAAATCATCGGTTTCGCCGCTTCAAAAAACGCGGTCGCTTCCAGCCCGCCCACTTCGCCTTCCGGCAGATTGACCGGGAACATGATGATTCGCTCCACGATTTCGCGGAACGGTTTTTTCTTGCTGGGATCGCGCAGGTAGATAACCTCGCCGTTGATGAAGGAGAACTCCTCCACCGTCGCGCGTATGCCCAGATCGTGCGCCAGCACGTGGGTAATTTTTTCTTTCAGATCCGCACAGGCTTTATGCACCGCGCTGACGAAATACGAGCCCGCGCGCGCGCCGATGGTGCCGGCGCCGAACGGCGTGGCACCGGTGTCACCGGTGGTGACCACGGAGTCCTTGGGGTCGATGCCGAAGGTCGAGGCCACCACCTGGGCGACGGTGGTTTCATGCCCCTGCCCGCCCGGCGCGTCGCCGCCAAAAATCAGCACTTTGCCGCGCGGATCGACCCGCACCGTGGCCGCGCCGTAGCCCGGCTGGTTTTCCATCGGCACCAGCAGTTCAGACGCCACGCCCGAGAGCTCGGCGCCGCAGGCGAAACCAATGCCGATGTAGCGCCCCTGCTCGCGCAGCGCCGCCTGTTCGCGCCGGAAGGCCGGCAGGTCGATGTGGGTCAGCAGGTTGTCCCAGACTTTCAGGAAGTCGCCGCTGTCGTAGTACTCGCCGGTGACCGTGGTGTATGGCAGCTGCGGCACCATGTTCTTGCGCCGGAGGACCGCCGGCTCCATGCCGACCTTGCGCGCCACCATGTCGATGCTGCGCTCCACCGCAAAGCGGGTGGGGAAATGGCCGAAGGCGCGGGAAGGCGTGAGGCAGGCCTTGTTGGTCGAGGCCACCCGCAGTTTGATGTCGCCTTTCTCCCAGGTGTAGACGTTGGGCATTTCGACCTGGCCGAGGAAGGGCATCACAAAGCCCCAGTACACGCCGGTCTGGCCGGTGCCGTTGTTGGCCACGCCGCGGTTGCGAATGGCCAGCAGCTTGCCGTCCTTGGTGGCCGCGACGTCCAGCGTGTTCACCTGGTCGCGTTCCTGCCCGACGCTCATCAGGCTTTCATAGCGCGACTCGATCCAGCGCACCGGCTTGCCGAGTTTCCGCGCGGCATGCGCAATAACCACGTTCTCGCGGAAAAACGGCGCTTTCACCCCGAAGCCACCGCCCTGATCGCGGGGCGCGATCACGCGCACTTTCTCGCCCGGAATATCCAGAATGTCGATCAAGGCCAGCCGGTCGATGTGCGGGCGCTGGGTGGTGATCCAGGCGGTGAGCCCGTCGGCCATGGTCCAGTCGCAGAGCACGCCGCGCGGTTCCATCGGCGTAATGCCGGTGCGATGCACCCGGAAGCGGTTGCTGACCACGACGTCGGCGGTCTTGAAGATTTGTTCGACCGCGGCTTCGTTGGCGCGCTGCTCTTCTTCCGTGGCGCCACCGGTGAAGGTCATGGCGAACATTTCATTGCCGGGCTGGTCGTCGTGCACCTGCGGAGCGCCGGGTTCAAGCGCCGCTTCGGCGTCGAGGATCACCGGCAGTTCTTCGTAATCGACCAGCACCAGTTCGGCGGCGTCTTCGGCCGTGTACTTGTCGCGCGCAATGACGACCGCCACCGGGTCGCCGTGGTACTTCACCTTGTCGACGGCCAGCGCGTAGTACTCCGGATAGGCCGCCGGCAAATTGGGCAGCAGCACCGGTTGGCGCATGGACTTCACCTCGGTGCGAAAGTCTTCGCCGGTCAGCACGGCGATCACGCCGGGCAGTTCCAGCGCGGCCGAGGTATCGATACCGAGAATCTTCGCGTGGGCGTATTCGCTGCGCACGAACACCGCGTGCAGCATGCCCGGCAGGACGATGTCCGCCAGATACTTG
>JAURHQ010000319.1 GCA_030833185.1 Gammaproteobacteria bacterium
AGGTTTCAAGATGAATATGCAGGGGCTCAACTCTTCTATAAGAATCCGGGCTGAGTCGAAGTCGTCTAATTTCGCCTTTTGCCAGTGTGCGAAGTCCGGTCACAGTGGCATGCGGGCTACGGGGGTGTTGTCGTGAGCGAAAAGCGAAGTGCTGCGGGCGAAATTGCACAGGGTGACCTGTTCGGGCAAGGGGTGGGGGCTCGGCATGGCGAAGTGGCCGATCTGGCCCAGGGGGGTGAGTACCTGAATAATTGCGACCTCCCGAAGTTTTCGACCTTGGAACCCGCCCCCGGTGAAAAAAAACGCGGGGAGCCCGCCCCCCGCGACCCCCGGTTTACGGAGCTGGAAAAAATCGGCATTCCTGCGGTCTGGCTGCGCGTGGCGGAGCGCGTCGGGTTCGACGCCTGGCTGGATATCTGGCGGATGCTGTCAAACGACGAGAGCGTGCGCCACGATGGTGGCGCCCGGCTCCCGAAGCTGCGCTGCTACTCGGCCTACAGCCGGTACCAGCGGAACCGCTACATCATGGCCATGGCCGAACAGGGCATGACGCCGACCGTGATTCAAGAGGCGCTACGGAAAAACCTGTGTGAATACCTGGACGTCACCAACATTCAGCGGATTGCGAAACGGGCTAAGGTGCGGAAATGGGAATGAAGCACCTTTTTGCCGTGATCTACGCCCGCGTGAGTACCTCACGGCAGGCGGATGACGGCCTGCCGGTGGAAAGCCAGATCGACCAGTGCCGCGCCAAGGCGCAGGCACTGGGGGCGAGCGTGCTGGAGGTTTTTCGCGATGATGGGATTTCCGGACGGACCAGCCAGCGGCCGGCGTTTCTGGCAGCGATGGACTACTGCGAGTTGAATCGGGTGGATTACTTCGTTTGCTGGTCTTCGAGCCGTTTTGCACGAAATCACATCGATTCCGCGCTAAATAAGCGTGTTTTGGAGAAATCTGGCACAAAACTGGTGTTTGTTTCGCAGGATTTCGGCGAATCAGACGAGGCGTGGATGATCGAGAGCATTGTTGCCATCATGGATGAGCAATATTCGCGGTCGATTGCCAAGGATACGCGCCGGTCGATGGCGAAAAATGCGGCCGACGGCTTCTGGAATGGCGGGAATGTGCCCTTCGGTTATCAGGCGATACCGGTCGGCAAGCGCCGCCAGCTCGCCCCCGTCGAGAGCGAGGCGATTGTGGTCCGCAACATCTTCCGGTGGTGCATTGACGGCCTTGGACAGAAGGAAATCGCCATGCGCCTGAACGATTCCGGCGTGAAACGGCGCGGCAAGGGTTGGGACAAGGCTTCTGTGGCCTCGGTGCTGCGCTCCCGTGCGGTGCTGGGGATGCTTGTGTTCAAGGATCGAGACAAAGAGATTGTGACGCCGGCGCATGCGCCGATTGTTTCCGAGGAGGTATTCAAGATGGCCAGAGAGAAGATTGAAACGCGGGCCCCGACCATTGTCGGCGGCCGCCCCCGCAGCGAGGCGACGTTTTCCGGGCTGCTGCATTGTGAAAAATGCGGACAGCCGATGTATACGGAGTCATCGACCGGGCGCAACGGCACGCGCTACCACTACTACAACTGCCGGTCATTCCTGAAGGGCATGGGCTGTTTCAGCCGCAGGATTCCCGTTGAGCCGCTTGATGAGTTCATTCTCGATGCGATATCGACCCGGATTTTTACGCCGGAAAACATCAAGGACATCGTTCTTGAAGTAAAAGCCCAGGGCAGCGAATGGGCGTGCGACAAGCAGGCCCGCATTGATGCGATGGCCAGCGACCTGGCCGGCGTCGAGCGCCGCCTGCGCCGTCTGTACGAAACCATCGAGGCCGATGCCGGGCTCAACCTGAACGACATCGCCCCCAGGCTACGCGAACTGCGCGCGCGGCAGGAACAGATCCGGCAGGACATCGAGCGCCTGGACGCCGACCCCGGCCCGCAACTGTCGATCGACAGCAAAGAGTCCGCCGCGATGGCGAAAATCTTCAGGAATGTTCTGGTGACCGCCGAAAACACGGCGAAAGTGCGTGAATTCGTGGGGCGGATTGTTCAGAAAATCATGATCAGCGACGCATCGCTGACGCTTGAATACCTACCTGAACGCATCGTGAACGCACGCTCTGGCGGTTCACAATGGGATGTAAAGTGGCTCCCCGACCGTTCCACATTGAGAACCGCCCGGCTGGTGGTTGAGTTGCCGGGGAAGATGAGACGGGCCGCCTGATTGGCGGCCTGTTCGTTTTGGCCCCCTTTTTTTGCACTAAAACGCGCGGATAGTGCAGGTGTATGGATATTAAGCAGGCTTGTGATTCTCTTCGGGCTTCTGAGAACCGGGAAGTGGCGGCGCTGGTGGTGCAGGATAAGGCGTTGCAGCGGGTTTTGGCGGTTTGGCCGATGGTGCGGCGCGAGGAACTGCCGCAGGCGGTGACGGGGGATATGTCGTTTGCCGATCTTTGGGGCGCTGTGCGCTTCGATGAGCGGGAGGCGGTGGATTTGACCGGGTTGCCGTCTGGGGTGGGGATTGCGGCGCTACGGCGGGCGAAGGGTCTGCAGTTGATTTATCCCGATGGTTCGGTTCATCGCCTGGCGAGTGCCGTTCTGAAGAAAGCCATCAATGACATGCTTTCCGGAGGCAAGCCAAAGTGACCGGTGGGCAGTTTATTGAGAGGATTTCTGTGTTTTCGCTGCGGGCCTACCCGTTTAACGCGCGAACCCATAGTGATGCCCAGGTGCAGCAGATCGCGGACAGCATTCGGGAGTTCGGTTTTACCAACCCGATCCTTGTCGACCGCGACAATATGATCCTTGCCGGTCATGGCCGGCTGGCCGCGGCTGAGCTGCTCGGGATGCCGGATGTTCCGTGCTTGCGCTTGACCGATCTGGACGATGCGCAGAAGCGGGCTTACATCCTCGCGGACAACAAGCTGGCTACGAATGCTGGCTGGGATAACAACCTGTTGCGCCTTGAGCTGGTCG